>JADZFP010000203.1 GCA_020849825.1 Saprospiraceae bacterium | reverse complement strand
GGCAAGGCGGGCACCTTCACGCTGTTCGGCATGGGCGGCCTGAGCAGTCAGGAAATACCGGGAATAACCGACAGCATCCGCTGGCAGGAGGAGTTTTGGAAAAAATACCCCAACACCTATCTGGCCAATACCGGCATCGTCGGGCTGACCCACAGCAAGATTTGGGGCAGCAATACCTACGTCAAGACTATTGCGGCATTTTCCGGCATGAAAAACGGTTTTAAGCTGGACGAATACCAGCCGGATTACAGCGCCCGAAGGATTCAGGATCAGGATTTTTCGCAAACCAAATGGACGGTTTCGTCGGTCCTGAACCACAAATTCAACGCCCGGAACGTGTTGCGCGCCGGCGTCTACGTCAATGTGCTGAACTTCGATTTCGCCCAGTATGAATGGGACGATGATTTCGAATTTCTACGCAAGGAACTCGACAACAGCGGCCGGACCGCCACTGTGAATGCTTTTGCGCAATGGCAATTCCGCCCGACCGATCACCTCACGCTGAACGCCGGCCTGCACAGTTTCCATGTGCCGCTCAACGCTCAGCAGTCGGTAGAGCCGCGCGCCGCCCTGAAATACGCTTTTTCGCCCCGTCAATCGATCAGTCTTGGCTACGGGCTTCATTCGCAGATGCAACCCCTTGGCGTTTATTATGTACAGGATTCGGACGGCCGCGACCTGAATCCAGATCTCGATCTGACCAGGGCGCACCACTTTGTGTTGAGTTTCGACCAAAGCCTGCCCGGCAACATGCGTTTCAAAGCGGAAACGTATTACCAGTCGATCTTCGACGCGCCGGTGAGCCGGGAGGCAGGCAACACCTTTTCCATGCTCAACAACGTGGACGGCTTTGTATACGATCCTTTGATCAACAACGGCCTGGGCCGCAACTACGGCCTGGAACTCACGGTGGAGAAATTTCTCACCCGGGGCCTGTACTTCCTGCTGTCGTCGTCGACCTACAAATCGGAATACCGCGACAATGCAGGGGTATGGCGCTCCTCCCGCTTCGACGGGCGTTTTGCCAATACGCTGACGGCCGGCAAGGAATGGACCCTGGAACGGCGCGGCAAAAACCGGGTATTGGGTTTCAACCTGAAACTGGTGCAGATGGGCGGCCTGCGCTCCACGCCGATCGATCTGGAAGCTTCGCGCCTGGCGGGGGAGGCCGTTTACGACCTTTCGCGGGCCTATTCCGACCAGATGCCCGATTATTTCAGGCTCGACGTCGGTTTCCGCCTGAAACGCAACTACGAGCGCCTCACCACTACCTTGTCGCTCGACATACAGAATACGACCAACCGGAAAAACGTGTTTGACCGGTTTTACGACCCGGAAAAAGAGGAGATCAAATATTTCTACCAGACGCCGCTGATTCCGGTGTTGAGTTATCGGGTGGAGTTTTGAAAGGAGCCAGCCATACGCAAGGCAATCATCCTCGTATGGCTGGCTACATCAATTCTGTTGTTCTATTGAAACGAATTGGGGGTTGTACTGCAATTCGTTTTAAATTTTGCCGCCCGGCCAGGGTCTCTTGCCGCGATGTCAGTAATCAGTGATTCTGCAACTTGGGGCATCCAGATATGCGCTTCCGGCCAATGGAAGCGCCTGCGGGAAAAAACGCTTTTCAAAAAGGTATCGACAGGTTTAAAACCGCCGTGTACAGTCTGATTGGCGATAACTGCGACCCCGTATTCGGATGTAATCAGACTACTCAAGGGGAAAGATTTCGATACCTGAGTTTTTTTGTCGGGACCATCGGTAAAAACAGCCCTGATTAAATAGGACAGAGGATTGTCAATTTCCAATTTAACGGCTGCCTGGATTTGCGCCCTGGCAATGTCCGGGTCGATACCGGCCCGGGAGAATGCGGCCAGTTGCCGGACATCGCTGTTTAATGCCGTCACGGCTTGCGAACCGGTTAATATGTTGCCAGAGGTATTGGTGACAATTAGTGTCTTTTTATTGACATCGATACCGTATTGCTGAATCCGGTTTTTGAACGCGACAGGCGCCTGTTTTTTAATGATATTCAATGCCTGAACCAAATCTGATTCGGAAGGCCAGGCCCATTGAACGAATCCCCAAGTTATCTCTGCAATATCGTATGTGTTGATGGCACTGAATCCGCCTTCAAATCCGGAAATCAGTCCGAGAATTTTTATACGGGAAGCGCTGATTCCTGAATTGGCCAGAACGGATTGAACCAGTGCGTCAGAGTCGCCGGATGTATTGCCGTCGTAGCCGTCAGGAAAACACGTGGAATAAGCATCTATCCGGTTTCTCAAACTTACCGTTGCTCCATCAACAATAACCCTGTGCCGGGTCACTTGTACGGACTGTTGTTGGAAAGTGGCCTCCGGCATCTGGTCGATCTGTTGCCAAACTGCGCGAATTTCCAGGTCGATCTGTTCCAGTTCACTTTGTAATGCCTGCGCTCGGTCGGGTCTTGAACGGGAAGCAATGATACTTTTGTTCACTTGAATCCATCTTTGCTGCAAGGCAAGAAAACGGCTGTCGTTCCTTTTCAGGTATGCTTTAATGTCGTTTATTGCTGCTGTACGCTGGCTGTCATTGACGGCTTTTTTCAGGTTGTTATATAGCCGCTTCTTATTTTTGTCATTTCTTCTCCTGTGTTTGAAAATTTCCCAGGGCGTCAGTTGTTGAACGGTCGACAGGGACGTATTGAGCTGGATTGATTGCAGGTTGGTCTGAATACTCCCTGTACTTACATTCCCTGTGGAAGGCGCAGCAGATGAAGGAGAAGATTTTGACCACGCTATCAAGGGGCGAACGATCGTATTCAAGATTGCTACCCATTCGTCTTTTAGTGCTTTGGAGTCATCCCTTTTGAGCTCTCTTCCACTCAGTTCGGGATGCCGCAAGTGGAATAGAAAATTGGTGAGTTTGTTTTCATCGCTGTTATTGGCAATGAGTTTTCGGACAAACTCAAAGGGGTTTGGGATAAAAGGGAAAAAGGAGGTAAATACGCCCATCCATCCCGGTTCTGGCGTCTCCATTTGGATTTTGGGAGATATTCCCTTCAGTTCTCGGAAAAGCAAATTACGTTCGAACATGGTGTTGTTTTTAAGGGAAATAATCTTGAGACAGGTTAAACCATAGCCGAAGCCGGCTCGCTGATAGCGGAAAATGCGTTGCGATAGCCTTCCACGAGGCCTTCCACGTCGTCGAGCCACTTGTCGAGCACGCCGCTTTGGCCGTGCGTGCTGAACTGGCTGAGGTCGGCAAATTCGATGTCGGTCAGCAGGCGGTAGCCGTAGGTGGCGCAGTTGTCGTGGATCGTATACCGGTTGGTTTCCGAGGGCGTGACCGGGCGGTTGAGCACCAGGATGTCGTAGGCGGCCGGGATAAATTCTTCCGGGCTGTCGTACTGGCGGGGTACGCCGATTTCATCTTTTACGAGGCGCAGCAGACAGATGGTCGCGTACACAGTGGCAATACCGGTAAACGTGGTGACCAGGTTCCGGCCGTATTCCAGCGGCTCGAAGTGCTGGCGGAGCACCTGCATGGTATCGCGGATGGCGGTTTGGGTGGCTACCGAGGAACGGATGCTGTTGTTGTTGGCCGTCTGTATAGCCTGGGCCAGTTGTTTGGCCTTGTAATACTCCAGCATGTGATCGAGCAGGCGGTTGTAGGTGCGCATGAAGCCATTGTTACGTTCGCAGCGCACGTCGAGGTTGTTCTCGATGGTAACGCCCAATACCCGTTCGTACAGGCAGATGCGGTCGCGCAGGTTGGAGGACAGGCCCATGCGATACAGGAGACTGAGGTTTTCCATGATACGGGCATAGCCGTTCTGGAAGTCTTCGTTGGCAATTTTGGCCGAAATAGGGTATTTTCCGTGGTAATTGTGGTCGTTCATCAGGGCATTGAGGATTTTAAAAATGCCCATGCGCTCATAAAAATACAGCCACAAAACGGCGCCCACGGTAAGCCCGCTGGTGGTCAGATTGAAATTCAACTTGCCGCCTGTGGGTGTTTGGGTGGCGCCCAGCCCGCCCATGATACGGTTGTATTCAAATTTGGGGCGGCAAAAGTGGTCAATCAGCCGGTCGTCTTTGTCTGGCGTGCAAACCAGCATGTTCAATTTGAATGCGGCGTAAAGATCAGTATTGCCCCCCGGGTCGGCGCTGGCTTTGGCCGCCGCTTCGGCGTTTTTTTCCGCATCGGTAGCCTTGCCTTTGGCAACCGAAGCCGGGGGCGGCACTTCTGCCAGCAGTGCCAGGCACAGGTTGCGGTTGTAGTAAGAGGGCGTGAGATCGTTGCTGCCCGGCAGCGGAAGAATCACATCCTTGTCGAGTTCGACGACCTGGCGGAGCAAATAGTTATAATAAATACGGAGTGAAAACGGCAGGTTTTGCCATTTGAAACGGGCTTTATCTTCTACTTTGAAAATTTTGGTTTCCATAATTGGGTACTTTTTTTTCACGTGAATTGTTGGGGAGGTTTCTGAGCCACTGGCTCATGTGTTGGTCGATTTCGGTTTGCTTTTGCGCGCGTTTTTCGCGCAGTAGTCTGAACGCGGCCAATTGGACGCCTGTGGGCAGTTGCCTGAATGAAGGGCTACTCATGTTGTCGAGTACAGCCAGTTTTTTCAGTTTGGCCGGTTCCAGTTCGTTCAGTGCAAAAAGGCTGCTGATCGGTTTGTTGTCGAGTTTTCGAAAGCGGGTGTTCAGCGTGGCGCGGGCGATGGCGGGCAGGATTTTCCGCGCCGCCTGAATGACCTCACGGGTGGTCGTATCCAGCGTATCGACGGGGTACAGGTCGAGCCATTCGGCTTCCCATTGGTCCCAGTCGCCCTTGCCCCAAAGGGCTCGGCACCATTCCACCGAAGTGAGGAAGCGCAGGTAAGCAGGCGGGTGCGGTTGCGCGGCGGAGAACTGGAACATCATCGGTGCGGGCAGCACCAGCACGTCGCGGATGCTTGCCGTCTGGGCCATTCCGGTGAGGCAAAAGGCCCAGAAATCGGGCCCCAGTTCTTTCGACCAGTTGGCAAACAGATTTTGCAACAGGTGTCCGGCGCCGGCATTTTCTGCTGCCTTGGCGTACACGTTCTGCATGAGGGATACCAGGTTCAGTTTGACCAGCGCCTGGTGACCTACTTCGTGGTAAATGGAGATCAGATTGTACTTCTCGGCGATCCGGGCGTACGGAATGGCGATAAACGGTATCGGGTTGGGTACGTTGCGCTGGATATTGACCCCTTCGCGCAAAATACTGGCGCCGAACTTGCCGTCGCAAACGACCAGCGGAGTCACGGTGATATCCGCCAGAAACCCTCTGCGCAAGCCGTCTTCCGCAATGGCGTCGCAGCCGCGCAGCAGGCTGCCGATCGGTTCGCTGAGGCGTTGGGTCAGCACATCCATGAATACGTCGTAGAAGTTGTACGCCTGCGACAGTTCGAGTTCGAGTTCGCCCAGTCGCTGAATCAGGGCCAGCCGCTCTCGCGGGTTGCTCCGGTCGGCCAGATGCTGGTCGGTGTATACCCTCAATTGGTGCAGTATCCTGTTGGCCACCGTGGCCAGCTGGTTTTCGAGCACCTCCCATTGCTCCGGTCGAATGTCGCGTTCGGGCGGCAAACCGAGCGTTTGGCGCAATCGGGGCAGCAACCTGGCGCGGGTACGCAACGATTCAATTTTTAACAAAAAAAAGGACGGGGCTGACATGGTTCCGGGTTTGTTACGGGGTGCGACGTTTGTCGGAGTCACGATCAGCGCTGGCGAATGATGATCTTGTCGGGGTGTACGCTGACGATCGACCCTGGCCGAAGCGGTATGACCTGACGGTTCATGCCCTTAAATGGCGATCCGTGTCGGCGCATCGCGGTGTTCATCGACTGCCGGCTCAGCTGCCGTATCTGGGTGCGCAGGTTGCCGCCGGGATTGAGGTTGCTGACGCCCCGCAACTGGTTTTGATAGGCGGTTTTGGCCATGTCGACAATTTGCCGAACCTGTCCGCGGCTGGCGCCTGCGGGCGCTGCTTCCTGATTGGTGAGGGCATTGGCGATGATACTGCCGCCCGGTATGAGCGCGCCGGCGCCCTGGAGTACGGCGTTTTTCAAAAAGCCGCGAATATCGCCGCCCGCCAGTTTTTGCACCGTATTGAGAATGCCGGCGCCCGGGATGTATTTTTTTGCCAGGTTGAAAATTTTGCCCTTGTGTTTTTTCCACAGGCCTTTGAGGGGTTTCCAGAAGTAATCCATTTCCATTTCATACAACACCCGGTCTACGCTTTGTTCCATTTCAAAAGCGCTTTCGTGGTCGCCGTTGAGGGCTTCAAACAGGCGGGCTTCGAACTCCTGGTCGCGGGAGCCGCCGCCCGACCATTCAAAATTGTCGCTTTCCCATTCATTGTCGCTTTCCCATTCGTGGTCTTCTTCCGAATCGTAGGCGTTTTCCAGTTCGTGATCTTCCTCGAATTCAAATTCCTGATCGCCCAGTTCCCACTCGTAATCGTTGGTTTCCGCTTCGTTGTTGTCGAGCTCGAATTCCTGTTCAAACTCGTTGAGGTAATTTGGATAGTCTTTCATGGTTCCTGAAAATTTTGGTGAAAAAGTATTTTCCCATGCAGCGGAACCGCTGCCGGTGAGGTAAGTGAAAGCAAAATTTTGAGTGGAATCCGTTCAGGACGGCCGGTATGCGAGCTGGTGGTTTTGGGGCTGACGCGAAAGGATTCGGCACAAACATAAACCGCCGGCCCGGCTCCATGCAAATGTCATGGAAGTCGAGCCGGCGGTATTTATTCAAATTTAAGCCGGGCTTAATCGTGGATTAATTGCTCACTGATCCAGCGCCAGATAATACAACGCAAACCCAGGGTCCTTATCGTTTTTCACCTGGTCGTCGTAACAGATCTGCACCTTGTTGGGTCCTGGCCGCAACCATTCGGAACGCACGGCGAGGGTGAGGGTTTCGATGTCCTTGCCTTTGTTGGGCGGCAGGTACACGGCATTTTGGTCGTTGAACAGGATGAATGCCTCGCGGTTGTTGTTGACGTGCCGCGCCCGCACGATCATGCGCAGTTCGGGTTGTTGCAGCAATGCTTCCGGCGGGTTGATGATGTAGTCTTTCGAAACGACCTTGCTCGTTGTTTTGCCCAGTTCCACCACCAGGTTTTGCTGTTGGGGTTTGGGCCGGGAGCGATCCCAGCCGAAGAGCATCACACCACCGTCGCGCGAAGCCTCGGGGTAGAAGTACATGTTTTGGTACACGAACATGCGGGCCCGGTCGTCGGTAAAGATGTTGTCGAAATAATAATCGGCCAGCAGCCAGCCCCTCGGGTTGCGTTCGTAGGTGCGCACCAGGTTGTAAAACGAACTGGCGCTGTTCTGCACCGTCGAATCGGGTTCGTTGAACACGTATTTCTTTTGTTTTGTGTCGTAATAGCTCTGCCGGAACCACAACACGTCGTCGTTTTTCAGATAATAAGATGCGGCTGTCGGCACCGTTGCCATGATGATGTCGCCGGATTTGCCCTCCCGTTGAATAAACTCGCTGGGCTCTTTCCAGTTGATAAAGGCCCAGGTCGTGATGTTCATGTCGACCACGTGCTCGTTGAGTTTTTCGGCCAGAACCAGCGATTTCAATTCTTTCCAGCGCACGCTCGCGACGACGAAAATAAAAGGCAGCAAGAGCAAAACCCATTGCATCCGGCCGCTGCCGGCAAAGGTTCCTTTGGCCAGATACTGCCATGCCGCGTAGAAAAATGCCGCCGCCGCGATCAGAAAGTAGGGGAAAATGCCGATCATATAACGCGGATCGGCCGGTTCGCGAAACACAAAACACATGAGTACGAAGGGCACCGCCACGCTGCTCAACAGCCAGGCGCCCGATCGCGGCCGCAACCAGAACGCCGCCACGAGGCCGGCCAAGGCGGGGTAGTACAGGATGGTCGGGTCGTAGCGCAACACGCCGTTGTACATATCGAACGCTTCCCAGGGTTTGCTTTGCCACAGCTCCGCAATGCGCGACCACTGCGGAATCACCCATTCTACAATGCGGGCGGGCAGAAATGCGCCCAAAATGCCTTTGATTACGCCATTCAGGGCCGGTACGAATACGAGCAGTAAAAACGGCAACCCCAGGGCGCTCAGCCAGAGGTAGGGATTGTTGTTGCGGTCGCCGGTACGGCGCACGTATTTGTTGACCGCTACCGCGATCACATACACTGCCGCAGAAAAGACAAAAAAGAAGGTCAATTGGTGCGACATCAGCGAGGCCAGCAGCACAACTGGCAGCAAAAGCAGGTATTTCGGATCAAGCCCGTGTTTTTTCCAAAAACTGCCTTCCCGCTCGCTTTTGCCTTCGAGAGCGGCCAGAAAAACCAGGCCCAGCAACAGGAAGAAAAAGCCAAAAATCGCGTAGTTGCGCGCCATGCGCGACCAGAAATTGAGGTAAATGGACAAAACGCCGGCAAAGGCTGCCAGCAAACCCACGTACCGGTTGAACAGCCGGGCGCCCATCCGGTACATCAGATAAATCATGCCCACCCCAAAAAACACGCTCGGGATACGCGCCCAGAACGCCTCGGCGCCAAACACCTTGAACAGGGGCAGTATGATGAAGGTGAGCAGGATGCCGTTGTTGTCGTCGGTGAAAAGCGGCCCCTTGCCTTCGAGGTAATCCTTGGCCCGCAGCACGTGCACAAATTCGTCGACCCAAAGCGTCAGGGCATCCAGATTGACGACACGCAGCAAAAACGCGAGTACCAGCAAACCGATCAAAACCGGTCGCGCATAGCGGTCGGCAACGGCACGCCAGTCGGGCGGCGGCGCCGCGGCTTTTTGTGGCGGCGGCGTGTTTGCGGGTTGGGGTTTTACGCGGGGAGTCGCTTCGCGGGAGTGTTTTTTATTGGCCATAAATTGCAACGCGCAGGGTTTGGATGATCGTTTTGACAATTTTCATTTTGCTCGCACCGCCCTTGCGGTCGTAGCGAAGCACAAAAGGGACTTCTACCATCAGCGGGCGCGGCTGGAGGCGGCGCAATTTGAGCAACACGTCCACCATACACTGGAACCCCTGTTTGTCGACAAAACCTTCGCCGTAGTGCGCAAAGGCCGTCTGGATCATTTCCGCCCGGTAGGCCCTGAACCCGCAGGTGTAGTCGCGCACCCCTTTTATCGGGTGCAAAATGCGAAAAATCCACGCAGCGCCGATACTCATCCAGCGCCGCGAAAAGTTCAGCCCCACGATGCGGCTGTCGGGCCGGTAACGGGAAGCGATCACGACGTCGAATCCTTCGCGTATTTTTTGCAGCATGGCCGGAATAAGGCCGGGGTGGTGGGTATCGTCGGCATCCATGGTCACGATCACGTCGCCGGGGCGGGCGGCGGCGGCGGCTTCGCGCAGCCCGTCGCGCAGGGTAGGCCCAAGGCCCTGGTTGACCGTGTGTGAAAATATCCGGATGTCGGACAATTCGTCAAATGCCAGCACGGCTGCCACAGTGCCGTCGCTGCTGCCGTCGTCGACCACGACGACGATCGGGGGCGGCAATCCGGCATCGCGAAACGCCAGTGCGGCCCTCGACAACAAATTGCCGATGTTCTCCGCTTCGTTGAAGGCCGGCAGCACCAGCCAGGTATCTGTACGCGCTCCGGCGTGTTTTCCGTTCATGCGTGTATTTTGTGCAAAAAGGCAAATGTCCGGCAGGCCGCGCACTTTTCACGCCTGTTGTGTATTTAAACCCAAACTTTACCCGAGATCCAGAAAACGCCGGATCGAACCGACGATCCGGCTGCTGGCTTGTCCGTCGCCGTACGGATTGGCGCCCGACCACTGCGGCGTATCATTGGCCCAGTTGAAATGACGAAGCAGGTCGTCGCCGACCAGCCGGGCAAAACCCGCTTCCACACCTTCCGGCCGCTCGGTGAATTGCCGGCAAACGAGTATTTTTTTGCCAAAAACACCGCATTCCTCCTGAATTCCACCCGAATCGCTAATGACGAACCGCGCCTGACTGAGCACTTTTAACAACTCGGGGTAGGGGAGCGGATCGACCACGCGCAGCTTGCCAAGACGGTCTTTCAGGCGTTGCACGGCCGGGTTGGGGTGCATGGGAAATACAAAATCAAGCTCGGGATGCGCCCCGGCGAGTTGTTGCAGTTGCGCGGCCAGCCGCTCGAAAGCTTCGCCGTGGTTTTCGCGACGGTGAAGGGTTACGAGCACCTGGTTTCCGTATTCGGCCTGTAAATCAAAACTTTGGCAAATATCCACAATGGTGTTGCCGGTGATCTCGACGCGGTTCAAAATGCCTTCTCTTTCAAGATTGTCGGCGGCGCGTTGGGTCGGGGCCCAGTGCAGGGTCGCAAGCCGGCTCACCTGTTGCCGAATCGCTTCTTCCGGAAAAGGCTGGCTCAGGTCGTAGGTGCGCAGGCCGGCCTCCACATGCCCGAAGGGAATTTGCCGGTAAAAAGCGGCCATCGCCGTGGCCAAAACGGTAGAGGTATCGCCCTGCGCGACAACCAGTCGTGGTTTTTCACGGGTAAAAAGTTCGTCGAGCCAACGCAAAGTGCGCGCCAGCGAATCGCTGAGCGAAACAGCCGGAGCATCGAATACCGCGTGAAAATCGGGCGGCGGTATCAGCGCGCTGACGTCGCGATACAGGTCGGGATGCTGACCGGTAAAAACGGTGCAAAAGGGTACGCCCTGCGCCTGCAAAGCGCTGATTACCGGTGCCAGTTTGATGATTTCAGGACGGGTGCCGAAGCAAACAATTACCATGCGGGCAATGGTAAGCGGCGGCAAGACATGCCGGTGACTTTCCACCACCGGCATGCCTCGACCGGTCAATTCAGAAATCTTTGGGTAAGATGTACTTTTTGCCGTCCCATTGCATGAGCACAACCTTGGTCTGGGTTTCTATGACCCAGCCGCTGTCATTGTCGAAGTATTCTTCTTCGCCCCGGTCTGTCTGAAAATACAGACGTGTAGGGTCGCTATTTTCCTTCATGTCATCCGGAAAAAGGTAATCTTCCGTGTAATAGTTGCCACTGTCGGCCGAGTATTGGCAAGGCGGAAGGGATACGAAGTTATGACCGTTCCAAAGGATATGCCACGCGTAGTTCAAGTACCCGCAGGCTTCGAGCCCGATTTCGAAAATAAGCAGATCGCGGTATCCGGCAAGGCCACCCGCGCCGGGTTGAAGCACGCCTGCATGCACGTCGTCGTGTACCGAAAAGGAATTGGCCGTCCTGTCCAGAATGACGCCTTTTTGGATTGCCCGTACTTCGTATTGTGATTTGCCGGTCACACCGGCTGCAAAACAAACATCACCGTCCTGCATGATTTTCCAAAGGGAAACAATACCTCCCCAGGCGTAACCTTGCCTTCCGTCGAAGGTTTTGATCAGGTACCAGGGCATATCCACTTCGGATACCCGGTGGCGTTCTTCAAGCACTTTGAGAATAACAACGGGTTCTCCCGCGGTGAGTTGGAATGCCACCTGGGCCTCGGGGCCGGGTTGGCGGCGAACATTGACCTTGTCGCCGAAAATGCAGGTGGTGTCGCCCTGGCCCAGATTGGTCTGGATTTGAGCGGAAAGGCCCGGCCAATAGCACAAAAGGCCGAGCAGCGGCATTAGTTTTAAGGGGTTCATGATAAAATTTGATTGAACGAGGTTGAAAATTAATGCTTGAACGCGTCCGGCGGAGATTCATTTTACAATGCTCAGGAAATGTTGGGTAAATCCCCCCGAAGTTTCGATTATTAATAAATAAAGCCCGGGCTGCCAATTGCTTGTATCAATGTCAACCAGTTGCTCCGTAGCGCGATGAACGGCGATGGCTATTCCCAGTGCAGTGTAAAAAATCATGGTAACAGTTCCGTCAGCCCCCGCCGTTTCTACCTGCAAACGGCTTCCGGCAGGGTTGGGAAACACCCGGCTGGAAAAACCGGGTAAAGGCGCGTCCACGCCGACACCCGCGCAATCGGGGTCGTAAGCCTGCCCCGGCGAACCTCCGTAACATCCTGCAAACCAGTTGTCCGCATCGTTGGGGTTGGCTGAATAATCGGCCAGTTCAAGCGTGTAGCCTTGCCCGTCGGCCTCGACTGGCCAGGGCGCCGTATCGTCATAGCACAGGCTGAATTGAAGCCGCCCGTCCGTATCGTATAAGCGGATGTGATCGCCGCTGCCGTTCAGGCCGAAACCGAGCGGGCCGCCGGCATTGGCGACAAGCGGGAATACCGACTGAAAAATCGCCTCGTTCTGAACAAAAACATAGCGTCCGCCGGGCGGGAGCACCGTGCCGGCCGGGATGGTAAACGCATGATCGTTCTCCTCGTCGCGAATGCGCCAGCCCGACAAATCGAGGTTTTGCATAGAGCGATTATACACTTCGATCCAGTCGCCTGCGTCGAAGCCGGCCGGGGAGTTGTAGTTGATCTCGCTTACAACCAGGTCGTCGTCGCAGGGCTCATAGGGCACTACGGGCGAGCCGCCCATACACCCGTCGAACCAGGAATCCGGCTGGTTGGGATCAACAGCGCCTTCCTGGCGTTCGAGGCTGCGCCCCAAACCGGCCGGGGTACATGGCCAGGGTTTTTTATTGTCAAAAACGGCGTTTTCCACTGTCGTTCCGAAGGCATCCATCACGCGCACAACGTCGCCCTTGTTGTCGAGTGAAAAACCGAGCGGCCCGGCTTTTTGCGTCACGTCCGGGTGCTGCGTTTCAAACCTGCCCTGCGATTCGTACAACACCAAACGGCCGTTGGGGGGCAGTACCGTTCCGGTCGGCAACGTGAACAGGTGATACCATTCCTCATCGCCGATGCGGTAATCGGAAATATCGAGCGGCGTGCCGCCGTCGTTGTGCAGTTCAATCCAGTCGCCGGCGTCTGTTGTCGGATCGGAGTGATAGTTGATTTCGCTGATCATTAAAGTGTTCGGCGCTGCTTCTCCGTTGAAATTGGCATTAAAAACCGTATTGCCGCTCAAATCGGCGCTGAACGACTGGGCCGAAAGGTTGCTAATGAAGGGATTGGCCGACCAGCCGGAAAATACATAGCCGGGCGCCGGAATGGCCGTCAGCGTCACCGGATTTCCCTGAAAGTAAATCCCCGTCCAGGGCAGCTCCTGCGGAATGATCGTGGAAATTTTGATGTGCCCCGCTCCCGGCGGATTCACCTGCAGGGTGATGTCGACTTCTTGCCCCAGATTAAAATGGTTGCGCAGGTGTTGCCGCTGAAATACCGCTCTTTCGGCGTAAAAACTCTTCAAATAATCCACCTGCTGGCCCCAGTAGCCGAGGTCGCCGGTCGACCAGCGCTGGTGGTGCCGGTCGATCTCCGGGGCCATTTCGGCGGCATTCTGATCGATGAGCGAATGAGCCTGTTCAGGTAGCCAGTAATAATTCATCAAATCGGCAAAGCGGTTGATAAAGAACTGTTTGTATGCCTGATTGCCCAGCAGCCGGTTGAACATGACGCCGTAACGGCTTCCAAAAGGATTGGCCAGCGTGCTGCCCAGTACGTCGCATTCGACGCAGGCAGAACCGGCGCCAGAAGAATAAGAGACGTCCCAAAGCAGAAATTGCCAGCGCTGCTCCGGTGTACGGAACAAACGGACGTTGTTGAAATAATCCTGCAACCAGTCGGTACTGGCCACATAGATTTCGATGGCGAAATAGTCGGTGAAATTTTCCAGATCGAGCCGCTGATTGACCGCTTCAAAATTGACGGGGTCGCTCATGTCGTTGTCGGCGATAAAGTCGGAGAGATCGAAAAAGTCATCCAGCGTGCCGTATTCGGCGGTGTAATCGCCTTGCCCCCAATGCGTTTTTACCATATTGACGGAATCCGGGTCGGCGCCGTAATTGTCCCGTATGAAATAATTGTCGAGCCGTTCTCGGGCAGAGTAGAGCCCCCAGTATTCGCCGTTGATGAAAGCCACGACGTTGCGGTAGGCAGCCTGGCCCGCATGGGTCGGCCGGGCGAGTTCGTTGACGATGCGGTCGCGCATTCGGGCGCCTGTGGCATCGTCGTCTTCATTGCGGATACGGAAGGAATGAAGGCGCTGGATGGGCTTCCCGGGGACAAAAAGCGGGTATTCAAATTCGCCCAGACTGCCCCATTCCTCATCGCAATCGAATTGCATGGATTTTTGCGGAAAAACAACCGACCAGTTGCCCACCACGTACCCGGCGGTTTCCCGATCCAGTTGCCGCTGTTGGTTGTGGTCAAAAAACTCAACGTTTACCCGCCCTTTTTCGTAATAATCGGTATAAACCGCCTGGAAATCGTCGGGGTCGAGGGCGATCGACACCACGGACAGGGTAGTGGGTTCATTGATAAAATAAGTGGCCGTCGTCACCCGGGAGGGGTGCTGGCCGTTTGCAAAGCGCCGCGCGCGGAGCAAGCTTGTTTGCCCGATATTCAGAACGGGCGGAAATACAGGCGATGAAGCATCGGGAAAACTGCCGTCGGTTGTGTACCGCACCGTGCCCGCTCCGCCCGGATTCAGCGTTATGTTTTGACCGATGGCATAAAAGCCTGCGTTGAGTGAAAATGATGGCGCCTCGGCATATCCATCCAGGCAGGTGGCGGTATTTTCGGCATTCGGTGTCGGCTCCGCAGCGATGCACCAGGCGCCGGCGTCATTGACCCGCATGAGGCTGTGCCCGGGTTCCAGGGCGCCTAAAGTAACCGAATCGACGATGTTGCCCTGCGGTGCATACAGGCCCAGCCGTTCTCCGAAGGCCAGTTTGAAACTGGTGTGCAGATAGCCGCCGCCCGGATTGCCGTTGTCGAACCAGTCGGGCACTGGCCCAAAAAACGTCTGGCCTGCTGCAATGCCAAAACTCAGCCACACCCGTCCGCTCAGGTCGCTTGAAGCGGGGTCGACGTTGTGGATTTCAACGGACAATACATTGATGCCGGGTTGCAGGGTGTTGATTAACAGGTCTTTGTTTAATAAAAAAGATTCAGGCGGGCCGCCGGTGTACATAACGGCCTCATGGTCGGCACTGGCCGGCGTGTTCCAACTGGCGCCCTCCGGCAGGTTGCTGCTGCGCGCGATTTCGACACCGTTGAGGTAGGCGGCAAATGCGTCGTCGTAGTCGACGTGCAACACGGCGCGGGTCAGCTGACTCGTATCCGGGGCCTGAAAGGTGCAGCGTATAAACATCGAGATGACGCCGGCTGGTACAAGCGTGGCATCATCTCCGTCGCCGTAACCGAAGCCGCCGGGCGCCAGCGGCCAGCTGCTGTCGTCGAAAGCTGCGGAGGCCCAGTCGGCCGGCGTTTGGCCGATGGTATAGCGCCAGGAATTGTCTTCATAAACGGCTGTTTCCCAGTGGTCGGGAGGGGGCGCGACAGGGTTGCCACCCCTGTTTTTGCCGGAACAGAAAACCAGCAAACGTTGCCCTGCCGGCAAATCGAGACCGGGTAAAATCCACTGCCCCGATTGGCTGGCATCGCCGAGGCTGTATCCCGCCAGGTTGACGGTGGAGCCGCCGGAATTGAACAATTCCAGCCAGTCGGAATTGTCGCCGTCTTCATCGGCAATGATGCCGGTATTGGTCGGAGCGACTTCGGAGATGCGGATTTGGGCAGGCGCTGTGCTGGCAAGGAGCAGCGCCAGAGCGACGGGGAGGCAAATTTTGATCGACATGAGCATGATAATCGGCCAATCGGCTCGAATCAAAGCAAGATCATAAAAACTGTGGCAACTCTCCCTTTTATTAACCCGTATTAATTTTTCGGCTCGTCCATGTTCTTTGGCTTGATGAATTGCTTGCCATCCCAACGCATGGGCCGCACGCGCTTCCACGAACTGCTGTTCCAGCCGTTGTCGCCGTCGAGTTCTTCCTCTTCACCGTGTTCGATGCTGAAATAAATCCGCGAGGGGTCGCCGTAGTGACCGGCGGTGCTTTGGTCGGGACCCTCTGGAAAAATATAACTTTCCGAATGGTAAATCACTCCGCCGTCGGCCATAGAGGTTGTCAAAGGCAGGGGCACGAGTTTCTGGCCGTCCCACAAGATATACCATTCGTTCTGCGGGTAGCCGCAGGCATCCACCCCGATGTCGAAACACAGCAGGGCGCGGTAACCCTGCAGGCCGCGTGCGCCGATTTCGATGGGAACCCTTCTCACTAAACCTTGATTTTGAATCGTTGTGGTAATTTTGTTCAGCACCGTACCGTTGCGCACTGCCCGTACCTCGAACGTGTAGGTGGGTACGCCGTCCTGCTCTGGTTTCAAGCCGTCGCTTTGCACGGCCCCGGCCACGAATTTGACGTCGCCATCCTGCTGTATGCCCCAAAGCGACAAGAGGCCGCCCCAGATGTAGCCGGTTTGTCCGCTAAACGTTTTGACCTTGTACCAGGGCAGGTCGATCTTGTTCAGGGTGCTGCGCTCTTCCCTTTCTTCAAGTATGACGACGGCATCGCCAGCCACCAGTTGAAATGCCACCTGAGCATCGGTGCGGGGTTGTTGGCGCACGTTGACCTTGTCGCCGAAAACGAAGGTGGTGTCACCTTCGCCCGTATACATCATGCTTTGGGCAGAAAGTGTCGGCAGGCAAAAAAACAAAACCAGGAAAGTAAGGGTGGGTAGGATTTTCATAATAGTTTGGATAAAAACAGGGTAAACAAAATTGAGTGTTCGTTGTCTTGGTGCTGATGTCAAAAGCAGCGGCAATATCCGGCATTTTCCATTCGGCCGACACGCGCTATTCTCCCTTTGCCTGAAAAAAATCCTGAGCACGCCTCTACCTTTGCCCCGTGTCAAATATTTCCCACCTGCTCGAACGATACCGCGACGCTGCCCAACTGAAAGCGCTCGCCCCGATGTTGAGCGCCGATGCCGATACGCCGGCCCGTATCCAACTTAATGGTCTTGTCGGTTCCCAACGCGCCTTTGTCATGGCGGCCCTGGCCCTGAAACAATCGGCAGCCAGTCACCTGATTCTCGCTGAAAGCAAGGAAGAAGGCGCCTATTTGCACAATGATCTGGAAAGTCTCCTGCCTGGCAAATCCGTCTTCTTTTTCCCCGACTCGTTCAAACGCCCCGCTTTTTTCGACGAACTCAACCCTACGCAGGTGCTGCAACGGAGCGAAGTGGTGAGCAAGGCGATCGGCGACCCTGAGAGCTCGCTCGTGGTCACTTATCCCGAAGCGTTGTTTGAAAAAGTCGTCAATCCGAACGTGCTGGCCGAAACCCGGATTCACATCGCAACCGGCGAACGCCTCGACATCGACTTTGTCATCGAAGTGCTGATCGAATATGGCTTCGAGCGCACCGATTTTGTGTACGAACCCGGCCAGTTCAGTATTCGCGGCGGCATTATCGACCTTTTTTCCTGGGGCAACGATCTGCCTTATCGCATTGAATTGTTCGACGACGAGGTGGAAAGCATCCGCACCTTCGATCCGCTTACCCAGTTGTCGAAACAAAATATCAGCCAGGTCAACATCGTGCCCAACCTGAACACGCGTTTCCGGCAAGACCAAAAAGTATCGCTGCTGGAAGTGTTGCCGCCGGGTACGGTCGTCTGGATCAAAGACCAGCAGTTTGTGCTCGACCGGCTCCAGTATTGTTTCGACAAAGCCGAACAGTACGCCGCCAAAATCTCGGCGCTCGACACGGCGGAATTGCGTGAAATCTTTCGCGACCGGGCGTTTTTGTACCCCCGCGAAGTGACGGAATCGCTGGCTGCCCGCAGCGTGGTATTTTTTGAAAAACAAGGGAAAGGCGCCAAAATTGACTTTCAGG
>JADZFP010000202.1 GCA_020849825.1 Saprospiraceae bacterium | reverse complement strand
CGCATCGCGGCCCAATGTATGTAGTAGCATCCGTCGGTCGCCGCGAGGACGCCACATGTCGCATCGCGGCTCAATCTATATCTTTGATAGCCAATATTTTATCGGTTATTTTGTTGAAAAAAATTTTCGCACCTGCCGGCTATTATCGCCATCTGTCTTTTATTTTTCGGCAGATGAAATTGATTTTTAACAATAATAAATTTTCAAAAATCGATGGCCAACACCTACACGCAGCTTTACATCCAATTGGTTTTTGCCGTAAAACACAGAAATTCACTCATCGAAAGAAGATGGAAAGAGGAGCTTCACCGTTACATCACAGGTATTGTGGAGAATTGCGGACATAAACTCTTGCGAATACACGCCATGCCCGATCACATACACATTTTGATTGGATACCATCCCGACCAGTCAATTGCCAGTCTGGTGAAAGTGATAAAAATGTCATCCAACCATTTCATTAATGAACAGCGATTGTCGTCACAACAATTTGCCTGGCAAAAAGGGTATGGCGCTTTTTCATACAGTCGTTCTCAGGTGCCGTTGGTAGCGCGATATATTGAACAGCAAGAGCATCATCATGCCGGGAAAAATTTCAGGCAGGAATATTTGGGTATCCTGAACAAGGCGGGAGTTCCATACGAACCCCGTTATTTGTTCGACTTTTTCGAATAAACCCAACCATGCAACTCACCATCCTCGGCAATGGCTCCGGCGGCCCGTATCAGGGCCGGCACTACACCGCACAGGTTTTACAGGTCGAAAACCGCCTTTTTTTGATCGATTGCGGCGAAGGCACTCAAATGCAAATGCACCGGTTTCAGGTGCGCTACGACCGGCTGGAACAGATTTTTATCAGTCATTTACACGGCGATCACGTATTCGGACTGGTGGGCTTGCTCACCTCCTGGTGCCTGAAAAAACGAACGAACCCGCTCCATATCTATTCTCCGCCCGGTATGGAGGAACTGGTGGAAACCAATCTGCGGCTTTGCGGCGTCAGGGTGCCGGTCACATATCCGATTCATTTTCACGTAGTGGAGGCTACTGCATTTGACCGGGTGTTTGACGACCCGCTGCTGGAAGTGTTCAGCGTTCCGCTTTCGCACAGGGGTGTGGCCTGTTGCGGTTGGTTGTTTCGGGAAAAAACGCGCCTCCGCAACCTCCGTCCGGAAAAGATCGCGGAATACGACATTCCGTATCCCCTGCTTCCGGGCATCAAAGCCGGCCAGGATCTCGTGTTGCCCGGCGGCCAGACCGTACCCAACGACGAACTTACGCTGCCGCCCCGAGCGCCCTTATCCTATGCCTTTTGCAGCGACACAGCCCCTTCCGATCAGGTTGCCGAATGGGTCAGGGGCGTCGACCTCCTGTACCACGAAGCGACTTTTACCTCCGAACACACGACCGAGGCCGATTTGTCGGGGCATTCCACAGCCGCGCAAGCCGCGGAGATAGCCCGGAAAGCCGGCGCGAAACGCCTGTTGCTGGGGCATTTTTCCGGTCGTTATACCGATACCGCAGCACACCTGACCGAAGCGCAGGCCATTTTCCCGAATACCGTTGTTTCCGAAGAAGGGATAAGCTACGAAATCGCTTCACACGAATAAACTTTCCGGCTCGCGCTATGTATGGGAGCCACTATCTTCGCCCGATGCAAATGAACCGCCTTTTTGGATGGCTGCTGTTCTTGTCCTGTTGCCCCTTTGGGGCATCCAGCCAGGTTTTTATGCGGGCGTTCGATCCCGCGCCCGCTTTCGCCATGGGCGGCGCCAGTGTTGCCTATCCGGGCCTTGGCGCGGGCCTGGCCAATGAAGCGGCCCCGGCATTTCAGCCGGGCTGGGGCATTTGGGCCGGTTCCGCACTCCCTTATACCGTTGAAGGCTGGTCGACGGCAACCCTGCAGGCTTACACCCGCATCGACGGCAACAGCGCCGCGGCTTTCGACCTGTCGCACAACGGCACGGATGCGTATCAGGAACAACGTTTTCGACTCAATTATGCCCGCCGACTGAGCCCCAGATTTGCCTTTGGCGGCAGCGCCGACCTCTTTCGGGTGGCTGCTCCGGAATATGGCTCCGCCAACGCGGCGAGCTTCGGACTGGGGGTTTTGGCCGAACCGGTTAAAAACCTCTGGCTCGGCGCCCGTATCCAGAACCCGCTGCAAATCAAACTGGGCGACGATATTTTGCCGACAACCGTGCGTATCGGCGGCGCCTGGCGTAGTTCCAACGCCCTGTTGTGGCTTCTGGAGGCAGAAAAAGATCTGGAACGTCCAGTTCAGGTGCGCGCCGGAATCGAGTATCGCCCGATCGAATCGGTCGTAATAAGAGCCGGTATGCGCAGCGCTCCGGGCCGCATGTCGCTCGGCGCCGGTTTTTTGCTCAAAAACGGCTTGTCCATCCATGCCGCGGCCGAATGGCATCCGGTGCTGGGCGTTACCCCCGCTGCCGCACTTCATTTTGCACCACCCGGCAAACAAAACTGACCGATATAGCCCCTCTTCGGCCTTTACCAACCAATTTTTAACCATGCAGAATATTACAGTAATCGGCGGTGGCACCATGGGCAACGGCATCGCGCACGTTTTTGCCCAATTCGGATACACCGTTACACTCGTCGACGTCGCGCAGTCGGCACTCGACAAGGCGCAGGCAACCATTGTCAAAAACCTGGACCGCCAGGTAAACAAGGGAACCCTCAGTGAAGCAGACAAAGCGGCTACGCTGGCGCGGCTCAGTTTCCAGACCGACCTGGCTGCAGGCGTACAACACGCCGAGCTGGTCGTGGAAGCCGCCACCGAAAATGTCACGCTGAAACTCAAAATCTTCGGCGACCTCGACCAAATGGCCCCGGCAGGTTGTATCCTCGCCACCAATACTTCCAGCATCAGCATTACCAAAATCGCCGCGGCAACCAAACGCCCCGACAAAGTGATCGGTATGCACTTCATGAACCCCGTGCCGGTGATGAAGCTGGTCGAGGTAATTCGCGGATACGCCACCTCGAACGAAGTGACACAACAGATCATGGACCTCTCCCGCCGGCTGGAAAAAGTGCCCGTGGAGGTCAACGATTACCCCGGTTTTGTAGCCAACCGCATCCTCATGCCCATGATCAACGAGGCCATTTATACCCTCTACGAAGGCGTCAGCGGCGTGGAAGAAATCGATACCGTGATGAAACTCGGCATGGCGCACCCGATGGGGCCGCTCCAGTTGGCCGATTTTATCGGTCTCGACGTCTGTCTGGCCATCCTCCGGGTGTTGCACGAAGGCTTCGGCAACCCGAAATACGCCCCTTGCCCCCTGCTGGTGAATATGGTCACGGCCGGCAAACTGGGCGCCAAAAGCGGGGAAGGCTTTTATGCCTATACCCCGGGCTCGAAGGAACTGGTGGTGGCAGAACGGTTTCGGTAAGCTTTACTGCCGCACCACTTTTTGTGTAAACCTGCCCCGGCTGGTTTCCACCGTCACGTAATACACGCCCCGTTCGGCCGGCAGCCAGATGATGTTGTCGGCCGAACGATCCCATACGAGGCGCCCTTTGGCGTCGTAAACGCGCACGGAGCGAAGTGCGACCCCGGGCGATGTCGTGACCACTACGCGACCATCGGACGAAAGGGTGGGGGAGATGCGCACCGCCGTTTCCGTCGGGATTTTACTCGATACAGGGGTAACAGTGACCGGACCGAGCGTTTTTTCCGCGACCAGAATCGGACTGCGGTCGGCTGCCTCGAACATGACCTTGAATGAATCGATCTCGGGCGACGACCATTCAAAAATGGGCGCCATCCATTTGGGCGGCAAGCTTTGGTACCAAACCCGCGCCGTGACGGTGAGCGTGCCGGCATAGCCGTCGAGCGGAATGCGGTAATGAATGCGGTCGGAACCGGAGCCTTCCTGGCCATCGGCGCTGAAATTGAAATCCGGGTCGTTCAGGGCGCCTCCCACGATGGCTGTGGTGTCGTAAGCAGGGTCGCTGAGCAAAAAGCCGGAGGGCACGAGGCGGTTGTCTTTGAGGGCGCTGTGGCAGCGCTCGAGCACGTTGGTGAAATTGCCCGTTACGTCGCCGGGCACCAGTTCATAAATCTGTACCTGATCGGCGCGGTTGATCACGTTGTAGTGCGGCTCGAAGTTGGGGTCTTCATCGGTCAGGCTGAAATCGGGATTATAGCGGCCGGAATGGAACACCGTTTCACCGTTTTCATTTTTGACGATAAATTCCACCCAGGCGCGGCGCGCCGGGTAGCCGGAGGGGAATTTGTGCCCCGCTTTATTCACCAGGCCGAGGTCGAACTGCACGGTATCGCCGTTCAGGTCGGCGGCTGAAAGGCTCATATCGAGGCTTTTTTCCTGCAACATGCGCAAAGTGGCAGCGATCGTGCTGTCGAAATGCTCCGCTTCGGCGTCGATATCGAGTGCCTGGCGGTTGTCGCGCAGGAGTTTGAGCATCGTCACGTTGGCGCCCGCGAGTTCGTGCAATCCGTAGGGCGACTTCGGTGTAAGGAATTGATAATTAGCGGAAATAATAATCTCGTCGTTGATCTGCGGCACGTGACAAGCCTGGCAACTCACGTTGTCGTGCTCTTTGTCGTAGCGCGAATTGAGCCACTCGTGGTAGGTGGCCTGCTCCACAAAAGAAGTCCCGGTCAGGTTGCCTTGCAGGTCGACGGCGTCGGTGATCAGGGTATGGCAGCCGGCGCAAAGCCCGCCGTCGGCGATGTGCGGGCCGTAGAGCGGGGTGATGCCCACGAAATTGTGCATGGGCGGTGCAAAAGCGAACTCGTAGGGGCCATAGGCCACGCGGATAAAATTGGTGTCGAAATGCAGGTTGCCGGAATTCAGGGCGCCCAGCAACTGGGGCGACTGGGCGTGGCAGGCCTGGCAAGTGACGCCGTCGAGGCCGAGCGAATCGGTGTAGAGGTCGGCCAGGGTGTAAAATTCCTCGTGGCGTTTCAGCTTGGCCTGATAGTGCCCCGCCGGCGCGTGGCAGGAGGTGCATTTGTTCTGTAATTCGAGACTATGGGCCGGATTGACCAGTATTTCGTGGGTCACCTTGGCGCGCCAGAACGGGTCTTTTGCGCTGTTGGCCATCATGGTCGAGCGCCAGTCGTCGTAAATGTTGACGTCCTTGCCGTCGGTGGTGATGAGGGCAAACATATTGGGATCGTGCCCGTGGCAACCGCCGCAGCTTTTTGACGTCGGAAAAAGAATGTTGGAATCGATGGGCAACAGATCGGGCGCCGCGCCGTGGCCGTGTGCCGAGCCACGCATCAGGGTTTCAAAAAACTGCAATTCTGCCGGCGTATGGAAGGGTTTTTCTTCTTTGGCAAAAGGGAAGAGCGCCAGTAAAACGACGCTGAGCGGCAGGGAAAGTGCCAGGAAAGTGTATTTTTTCATGAGCAGGCGAGCTGTGTGGATTTGGCCGGCCAAAAATAGGAGCTTGCAAGATGGAAGCGCGCAGAAGAATGGTTTTTGTCCAAACGGGACGGAACGGGGGGCGCGACAGGTATTTTGGTTGGACAGGAGTTTTTATTGGACAGGATTTACAAGATTTACAGGATTAATGCTGTCTCACAAGTCGTTATGGCCTACAATCGTAGAAATTTTATGTCACGCAAAGTCGCAAAGCGCGCAAAGTACTTGTCCCTTGGCGGCCTTTGCGGCTTTGCGTGAAACTTTATTCACCAGGGTTTCCGGGTAGCCAGACTAATGAAGAGCAAATCCTGTAAATCTTGTAAATCCTGTCTAATAAAAACTCCTGTCCAATAAAAACACCTGTCCACCACCCCCAGGTCGCCATCAGAACTTGAGCACTTTCACCGTCTTTTTCCCCGACAGCCAGCCGCGAATAATCCGCCCGGCGTCGGGGTCGGGGCCTGGCGAATGCAGCATTTCCAGCAGGTCTTCGGTGGTATAAGCTTCTTCGGCGTCGGCGAAGGCAAAACCCAGGAAACGCCCGTCCTGCACCCCGACGATGGCGTTTTCACCCGCGCGGCGGCCGGGTTCGACGAGGAAAAAGCTGCCGCTCAGTCGCTTGTCGAGGGCCAGCAGCGCGAGATCGAGACGGGCGTTGTAATCGTCGGCCGATTCTTCACCCACGCAGGCGCCGCGGCATTGTTTGATGTTGTAGTGAAAGCAGGCGGCGCCGCTGAAATCGAGGTTGCAAAGCCGGTCGCAGAGTTCGAATTGCCGCACCACGGCCTGCAAATGAGACCGCGCATGGTCGAGTTTGGGGTATTCGGCCACGAGTTCGAGGCCTTTTTTGGTCCGGGCTGTGATCTTTCCCGGCGCCAGGCAACGGTAGCCGCGCTCGTCGGTATAGGCAAAAATACCGCCCACGAAGTGCTGGTTGCGCATGGCGCGGTTGACGGGCGGTTGCAGGCGTTTTATTTCAGCGCTTTCGAGCAGCAAGGCGACGAGTTCGGAGCCGGTGACTTCAAAACTGAGGTCGGTCACGCCGGCGCGCAGTTTTTCGCCCTTGGCGGTGGGGTCGCTGAAATGCTCGAACAGGCGTTTTTGAATGTTCAGGCTTTTGCCCACGTAGATTACCTGCCCAGCGCTGTTGTGAAAATAATACACCCCGCAGGCCGTCGGTATTTCGTGCAGCCTGTCGAGCGTGATGGCCGGCGGAAGTTTGGTTTCGCGCACGCCCCGGTTGACGAATTGCCGGATGCTGCCTTCGGCCGATTGTTCGCGGAGGATGAGTTCGAACAGGTGCGCCGTGGCCAGGGTGTCGTCGAGGGCGCGGTGGCTTTGTTCGGCGTGAATGCCGAAGTGGCGTTTGAGGTTGCCGAGGCTGTAACTGGGCAGGCCGGGAAATACCTTTCGGGCCAGCCGGACGGTGCACAGTTGTTTGCGGTTAAAGTCGAAGCCCAGCCGCGCAAACTCTTCTCGCACAAAATGATAGTCGAAACTCACGTTGTGCGCTACGAAAATTTTTCCCTCCGTCAGTTCCACGATCTGGCGGGCGACTTCGTAAAACTTCGGCGCGTGGGCCACCATCTCGTCGGTGATGCCGGTGAGTTGCGTGATGTTCCAGGGGATGCTGCGTTCGGGGTTGAGCAGGGTGGAAAAGGT
>JADZFP010000201.1 GCA_020849825.1 Saprospiraceae bacterium | reverse complement strand
TTCATGATCGAGCCGGCAGCGAGGCCCTCGTAATAAAACGACTGGTGAAAGCTGTTCTGGCGGTTGAAACCAATACCGACGTTGAAGGTGGTCCAGCGGCTGCCGATGGGGTTGGTATTGAATACAATACCGGCATTGCCGATGTTGAAATTGCTTTTGGATTCTTCGATGTTATCACTGCCGGGGAAGTTGGAAACCGTGTTGGAAAACCGGAGCCCGGGGGTGACGACCAGTTCGTCGGAACGAAACAGTGCGAGCCCGGCGGGATTCTGGCTCAGGGTGCTGAAATCGGCGCCCAAAGCGCCGAATGCGCCGCCTGCGCCGATAAATCGGGCGGTACCACCGGGTTGCAGATAGGAATAGCGGAGCGCGTCGGTCACGTAGATCTCGTTAGCGTCCTGGGCATAGGTCAGATAGCCGGAGAGCAGGAAAAGTGCCGGCAATAAATATCGTTTCATGGTAAATTGAATGTGAAGTTGCTGGTTAAGGTGCGAATGCAAACCGGTCGCAGGGAGGGGGTTGGGGGAATAAAAAATGGGTGGAAAGAGGTGTCTGAACCGGTTTCCACCCATTGAATGAGGATGCGAGGATTTGAGGATGCGAGCAGAACGATTAACGCTTATAAACCTTCATCAACCCTCATCAACCTTCAACATTATCCTCTTCCGCCGCGGCCGCTGCTGTTGCTGCTGCCACCACCGCTACGGCCGCCGCTGTTGCTACCGCCGCTGTTGCCGCCGCTGCTGCGTCCGCCGCTGTTGCCACTGTCGTTGGAGCGGGTCGGGCGGTCGAAGGAGCGCTGTTGCGGTTCGCTGCGTTGCGGGCGGGATTCAGCCGGTTGGCGCTGGGATTCGCTGCGTTGCGGGCGGGATTCAGCCGGCTGGCGCTGCGGTTCGCTGCGTTGCGGGCGTGCTTCCTCGCGCGGTTGTTCGTACGAGCGGCGGCTCGGGCGCGGCTCTTCGCCTTGCGGGCGCGTCTGGGCAGGTTGGCGCTGCGGTTCGGTCGGGCGTGAGGGGCGCGTCTCGGCCGGTTGGCGCTGCGGTTCGGTCGGGCGCGAAGGGCGCGTCTCAGTCGGTTGGCGCGTCGGCTCGGTCGGTCGGGCCTCCTGCGGCTGGCGTCCACCTTGCGGGCTGGTGGGACGGGCCTCTTGCGGGTTACCCGAGGGGTTGCGTCCGGCCTGCGGCGTGCGGGTGGCATCGGCAGGCGTATTTGGCGTGCTTTGGCGGCCGTCGACCTTGGATGTTTTGCCTACGGGCTCGCGGTCGCTTTCCACGGCTATGCGGCCGGGTTGGCGGCCGTTGAGTTCGATGGCGTTCGGCGTATTGCCGGCGGGGTTGAGGCGCCCGTTTTTGTCCTTGATCTGGACGTAACCGGGATTGACCGAGGTGCCGCCGCGGCGCGGACCCACGTAGGTCGTTTGGTTGAAACCGCCGCCGCCGTTGTTGTTGTAATAGTAGTTGTTGTTGACCCACACGTTGTTGTACGGGTTGCAGCCGTTCCAGGTCCAGTAGGGGTCGTAGAAGTAGTTGTTACAGCCGTAGAAATTGTTCCAGGGGTTACCCCAGCCGCCCCAGGCGTTTCCGCCCCAGGTATTCCAGCCCCAGGAGTTCCAGCCCCAGCCCCAGTAGGGGTTACCCCAGCCGCCCCAGGCATTCCAGGAGTTCCAGCGATTCCAGCGCCGCCATTGGCGGTAAGACCAGTAATCGCCACCCATGACGTAGATAGACGTACCGGGCATATAGAAGGGATCGTACACCCAGAGGTCGGTGTAGAAGGGATCGTAGTAATCGTACACAACGGTCGGGCGGTGAAAACGCCGCACGCGCGACGAATACTCATAGGCGTACTCGTCTTCGTAATCGTAGAATTCGCCGTCGTAACCGTCGTCGCCGTCGTCGTAGCCGCGGCTGACGTTATTAGCCGGCTGGCTCGTTTGAAAGTCGGCGGGAGGTGGGGCGTCGGTGCTCGGATCGTAATAAACGTCGTCCGTTTGTGCGCCAAGCTGGGTGGCGAAACTCGACATCCAGAACGCCAGGAACAGGAGGATCAGGGACTTATTGTTGACTTTCATGGTGGTGAGTGAATTTTTAGCGCGAGTGTCCGGTGCGCTTTTTACAGGATCAAAAGTATTACCTTTGCCCGCTTTTTTTGGTTAAAACGCCTTTAAAGTGCCTTTTTGCGGCCGTTAAAGTTCGCTTAAAACCTGACATTTCCCGGAACCAAATGTTAAAATCCGTTGATTCTGCAACAGGAGCGCGACCGGAAAGGTAGTTCGGGCATTTGAATAGAGACTTTTTATTCAACAAAACCGGACCCAAAAAGTCGACCCGCATCCTGTATTTTTTTCAAGTTTCCAGCTTCCGCTTCACCGTTTATGGCAAAAGAAATTACACCCCGTTCAGAAGACTACTCGCAGTGGTATCTCGACATTGTACAAAAAGCCCGGCTGGCCGATAACTCGCCCGTGCGCGGCTGTATGGTAATCAAGCCGCACGGCTTCGCTATTTGGGAAAAAATGCGCGACGCCCTGGACAAAATGTTCAAAGACACCGGCCACGTCAATGCCTATTTCCCGCTCTTCATTCCCAAAAGCTTTCTCTCCAAAGAAGCGGCTCACGTGGAAGGTTTTGCCAAAGAATGCGCTGTGGTAACCCACTACCGCCTGAAAAACGACCCCAACGGCGGCGGCGTCGTGGTCGACCCGGAAGCCAAACTCGAAGAAGAACTGATCGTACGGCCGACCTCGGAGACGATCATCTGGAATACCTACCGCGACTGGATTCAGAGCTATCGCGACCTGCCCATCCTGCTCAACCAGTGGGCCAACGTGGTACGTTGGGAAATGCGTACCCGCGCTTTCTTGCGCACCGCCGAATTCCTCTGGCAGGAAGGACACACCGCCCACGCCAGCGCCGACGAGGCTATGAGCGAGGCGCGCCTCATGCTCGACGTATACGCACGCTTCGCCGAAGAATACATGGCCATGCCGGTGATTAAAGGCGTAAAAACACCCAACGAACGCTTCGCCGGCGCCGATGAAACCTTCTGCATCGAAGCGCTCATGCAGGACGGCAAGGCCCTGCAGGCGGGTACTTCGCACTTCCTTGGCCAGAATTTCGCCAAGGCCTTCGAAGTCATGTTCCTCAACAAGGAAAACCAGCAGGAGTACGTCTGGGCAACCTCCTGGGGCGTTTCCACCCGCCTCATCGGCGGCCTGATCATGACCCACTCCGACGACGACGGCCTCGTGCTGCCGCCCAAACTGGCGCCGATCCAGGTGGTCATCGTACCCATCCCGAAACCCGCGCCGGGCCTCACTGAAGTGGCGGAAAAAATCGCTGCCGACCTGCGCGCCAAAGGAGTTTCGGTCAAAATCGACAACGACGACCAGAACCGCCCCGGCTTCAAATTCGCCGAATACGAAATGATCGGCGTGCCGGTGCGCCTCGGCCTCGGCCAGCGCGACATCGACGCCGGCCAGGTGGAAGTCGCCCGCCGCGATACCAAGGAAAAATCCAGCGTGCCGCTCGACACCGTGGCCGACTACGTGGCCAATCTGCTCGACGAAATTCAGGTCAACCTCTTCAACCGCGCCAAGGCTTACCGCGACGAGCACATCACCCCGGTAAATACCTGGGAAGAATTTGTCGATGTGCTCGAAAACAAGGGCGGATTTGCCTATGCACACTGGGATGGCAGCACCGAAACCGAACTGGCTATCAAGGAAAAAACCAAGGCGACGATCCGCTGCATTCCGATCGACGGCAACGACGAAGCCGGCGCCTGTATCCTGACCGGTCAGCCGAGCAGCCGCCGGGTGTTGTTTGCCAAGGCGTATTGAATTGGCCAAACCGGAAGAAAATCTTCAAGATTTTTTAGGGCACGCCATGACGCGAAGCGAGCTTGTCTGACAAGGCAGCCTGGTTTTGCGTTTTGGCGTGTCTTTGTATGTTATTTCAAAAATTTCCCTTCAAACTTCCCGGTATTGCCCCGGTCGTCCCGAACGCTAAGCACCAGCGTATGCTCGCCCGGGCCGATGCGCCCGTCGAACGTATGGGTAATACGCGCCGATTTGCGGTCGTATTCAAATAGTATCCATTGTCCGTCGACGGCGCCGCGAAAACTCAGGCCGTCGGCCGATTCGCCCACGGAGAAATTGTCGCGGATGCGGAACGACATACTCGTCTTTTTACGCAGGTCGGGCCCGAAAACAATGGGGGAGATCGTTGGCGGCTCCGTATCGGTCATGATACAGTAATCGCCAAAGTTGCGCACCCGCGTTTTCAGCCATGCGCCGTTCCAGTTGCCGCCGCAATTGGTCGGTTTGCCCCTGCCGCAACGGGCGACAACCGCCTTCGATTTGAGTTCGGGCGGCACCTGTTTTTGTGGCAAAATACTGAGGTCGAAATATTTGTGTACGGGCGTATTGCGGTCGTGCAAATGGTGCATGTTGGAATACACGCCCTGGCTTTCGTCGGGGGTGGTTTCGTATTGAAAGGCGAGGTTTTCGTACCGAGAACCGGCCGGCAACGTCAGTGAAAAATCGGCCAGATCGAGGTGATTTTCAACATTGTGCACCAGTTGATACTGGTAAGGCGCCGGCGGCGCTTGCTCGACAGGGTCAGCGCGCAGCACCCAAAAGGTGATGCTGGCGGCATTGCCGGCAGCGTCGACGGCTTTGAGGTTCACTTTGACCGGCTTTTCCTTGTAGATGGCGATAGCGCCCATGGCGTCGGTGCGCACGTAGTTGGAAAGGCGGTCGCCCGGCAGTACGAAACAGCGGTGAAACCAGGCGCCGAAACGCTCGCGGGCGGCATAGTCCGCGTGGGCGTTGAGGTAGCGGGTTTCGTCGAAATCGAGTTGTTCCATGCGCCATTCGTACACCGGCTGGTCGTCGGCGCTGACGCGCAGGGCAAACACGCCGTTGTCGTTGCGGAAGGCGCCGATGGCGTCGTAGGTTTTGACGCCGAAGCCTACCCGCCAGGCCGCAAGCCGAACGGTATCGCCGGCAGCAGGGCCATACGTGCCGTCGGGTTTGCGCTTGATCGGGAATGCTTTTCCGGTCAGAATTTCGCGGCTTTCATTGAGGAAATAAACTTTCATATCGCGCAACTCGGGCGCGGCCTTGTCTTTGTCGGGCAGCCCGAACAGCAGGGGATTCAGGGCGCGATCGGTGGCGCTGTGCCGTACTTCGAAATGCAAGTGAGGGCCAGTAGAGCCCCCCGTATTGCCCATTTTGCCGATCTCTTCCCCTTGTTTGAACTTGAACTGGCCGTCCGGCGGGTTCAGATTAACTTCGAAACGCTGATTTTTGTACTGCGCGTCGCGGACGTATTTTTCAATGGCGGGCGCGAACTTGTCGAGGTGCGCATACACGGTCGAATAGCCGTTGGGATGCCGGATGTACAACACGTTTCCGTAACCGCCGGCCTGCACTTTAATCCGGTCGACGTAGCCGTCGGCCGCGGCATATACCGGTTGCCCTACCCTGCCGGTCCGGCTTTTCAGATCGAGGCCGGAGTGGAAATGGTCGTCGCGCAATTCACCAAAGGTGCCCGTGACGCGCATGATTTCGTCTTCCACCGGCATTTGAAAATAATCTTTGGGATAATAGGCGGCGATGGTTTCCGCATCGGGCAGTGGCGGCGGCGCCCCCGCGCTTTTGAAAATGCCGGTCGGCCACAATAAGATCAGGCAAAGCACCGGCACGAACCAAATTTTGTACATGGCTGACGATTTTTCAGTTACAAGGGCAAATTAAAGGAAAAATCAGCCAAAAAATGGAGAATGGATGGTGAATCGGTGAATCGGTGAATTGGTTATAAAAGGGTTAACTATTGGTGAATTGGTGAATGGGTGAATTGGTTATAAAAGGGTTACTGCTG
>JADZFP010000200.1 GCA_020849825.1 Saprospiraceae bacterium | reverse complement strand
TTTGCAACAAACCGCTGCGCCCCATTTCGAGAAAATAAGTGACGATCAAAAACACCCCCCAGGCGGCGAAATCGGATTTGTCGAGTCCCCGGAAAAGGATCATGGCCGTACCCAGCGCGAAGATCAGGCCGGCGCTTTTTTCCAGGAGCGTCAGCAACCCGGAGTGCAGCCAGTAGCGGCGTTCAGTTGGTGTTTCATGTAAATCGGTCATGGTATTAAAGCGCCGGCGTACACCGGCACGCCTGTGTTTCAAAAAAGGTGCCGGAAAAATCCGGCAGCAAATGTCGGCCGCGCGTATGAAATCCAGCGGAAAGTAATTGTTGAATACTTTTCGCCTTTATTGGCTGAAAATCAGTTCGTCGCACCCACAAATCCTCACTTCTTCAAATCCTGCGGGTACAATGTGACCGTTGCTTTCTACATTTGTCAAAACGAAATTCGTTTCGCATCCGACATCCCCCTGTCTCATGCCTCTGGAAAAACAGTATTTGCGGTATTGCCTGCCCGGCTTTTTGGCCGCTATCTTGCTATTTCAGGCATCCTGCGAAACCGTTTTGCCATCCGAGGCCACGGCCGATTCCGGGGTTGAGCGGATTGTTGTGGACACTGCTGTGCGAAAAGCGCCGCCTCCGCCGCCGCGAAAAGTCAAAAGTTCGGTGCTGGTACTGGCGCAGCCCGATACCCTGCCCAGGGTGCCTTTTAATGCGGGCATGTACGTCGCGCTCGAACACCAGTACGAATACCTCAAGCGCCCCGACGTGCCGCGTGTGCCCGTTGCCGGCATCACCAAAAAAGAAATGCAACAGACCTTGTTGCTCCTCCAGTCGATTCAGTTCCTGCCGCCTTTTTTGCTGCCCGAACATTTTGATTTTTACCGTGTCAACACCGACTTGAAGAGCGATCGCGTACGCGTCACCGGCTATTATACCCCGGTGGTAAAAGCCAATCGTACGCGCTCCGGGCCTTACCAATACCCGTTGTTGCAAAAGCCCAGCGGCGACCCGAGTTTGCCCAGTACTTCGGCGATCGAAGCCGGCGCACTCGACAACAGCGGCCTGGCGCTGGCCTGGCTCAGCAGCCGGAAGGCCGTGCGCAACGCCCAACTCCAGGGCTCCTGCATGGTCGAATTCCCCGATGGCTCCCGTGATTACCTGGGCTTCGGCGGTTCGGCGCCGGGCGCCGACGGCTCCTACGTGTTTTTTCAAAAAATCGACGAAACCCAGGTGCTCGGCGCCGGTTTTTTCCCCCTGACGCCCGGTTATTCCATCGCCGTCGATACACGCTACATCCCGCTCGGGGCCACTCTCCTGGCCGAACTGCCCGATCTCGACCGCGCCGGCCATCTGAAAGGGTATACTTACCGCTACGTATTTGCCCAGGACCGCGGCGGCGCCATCCTGACCACCAAACGCATCGACCTGTATTGCGGAGTGGGCGACAAGGCCCTCGACGATGCCCGCCGCATCAATCAGTACGGCCGGCTCTGGCTGATTCTTCCCAAGCGCTGATCAATAGGCCGACTGTTCGAGCAGCCATTCCCGCTCCGTCAGAACGGGCTCGTTTTCAATTTGCTGGCGCAGTTGCGACAACAGGGCGGTGTTGCTCGGATTGACCTGCAGCAGTTGCTGGGTGTAGCGCACGATATTGAGGTAGTTGGTGCGGTGATACCCGATGGCCGCCTGGCGGCGGATGTAGGTTCTCATACTCGCCAGGTGGCTTTCGAGCAGGTCGTACTCACCCAGTTCGTAAAAGATTTTGAGTTGCAGGGTTTTGGCGATCAGGTTGTTGATCAGGTCTTTGTAATCGGCCCGCTGCAGGTGCAGCAAGGCGGTTTTGTAGTCGCGGCGGTTGTAGGCCACACGAGCCAGGTTGAGACTGTGGGTTACGTCGCGGTATTTTTTTTCCAGGAAATTGCGGTATCGGTGGATGAAGTCTTCGGCCCAGGCCGTCTCGCCCGCGCGCAAGGCGGCAGCCACGATGTTGTTGTAGGCAAAGCGGGAGAGCAGGCCGTTTTCGAGCAAGAGGTCGAGTTCGAGGGCACTTTTGTACAGGTCGAGGGTTTCGCGGAAATAAGGCTGTACCAGTTCGTTGCACTTTTTGATACCGAAATTGAGCGCGAAGAGGTAAAGAATGCGCAATTCGTCCTGCGGGAAAGCCGCCGAGTGGGCAAAGAGTTTTTGTTTAAAAAGAAAAAAATGCGCTTCGTCGGAGGGGTTGGTCAGGAAGCGATAGCAATGGTAATACAGCGCCAGCGCAGGGGTATCGAGATGGTTGTCGGCCTGCACGTAGTCCAGAACGGCGTCGAGCAAATGAAACTGGTAATCCGTTTTGTACACCGCCTGGTGGGAGAGCGAAAAGCACACGTGCCGCAGTTTCCGGGCGGCAAATTCGGCGTCCATCAGATCCGACATTTCCTGGAGGTTGAAATGCTCGGTGCGTTTGGAGGCGGTGGCAAACTGGTATTGCTCCCATTCGATCAGGTTCAGATCGTGGTAAAATTCCGCGTGCCGGAAAGGCTGCCGTTCGCGGGCGTTGCGGGCTTCACGCAGGGTGATTTGAAAGTGTTTGGGCAGGTTTCGTTTGCGGTAGGCGGCCGCCAGGCGGATTTTGGCGCGGTCGTAATCGCGGAATTTTTCCTGATACATCCAGAAGTGCTCCAGCAGGCCCAACAGTTCGCTGTTGGCCAGGCGCATGCGCTGGTCGTCGTAAGGCTGGCCGGACCAGAGGCGCGAAAACGCTTCGGCCGCTGCCGGCTGCCGGCGCCCGTCGAGGCATTCGCAGAGGTATTCGTAAAGCGCCGTCGGGTGTGCCTTCTGATTGAAAAAAGGCGAACGGACAAACTTGCCGAACTCCCGGCGTTCGGATTTACCGAGGCTGGCGAAGGCTTCGTAGAGCAGGGTTCTTTCCATGAGTTATTTCAAGATGCCGCAAATTGCAATTTCGCCGATTCAAAATACAAATATTTTTTCAAAAAATTTATAATCAACAACTTAGAGCAAAATTTAAAAATATAAAATACTACAAATTCTGAAAAATGTCTTTGTTGCTCCGGGCCGCGAACCGGACTTTTGTCCTGTCTTCTTCTGTGAACGAAAACCTTTTTCGCGATGAAAAAAATCATACTCACCTTATGTATCGCCCTGCTGGGCCTGGGCGCCCTGCCCTCGCTTTCGGCGCAATGCACCACTTCTGCCGGCACCATTCAGTCCTTTGCCGCCACGGTGTGCGGCGAAGGCAGTATTCTGGCTATCCTCAACAACGATGCGGTACTCGACGGCGACGACGTGCGCCAGCTGGTCGTGTTTACCGGCGCCGATCCGCTGAGCGGCACTATTCTGGCGGTTAGCCCGCCAGGTATGCTGCCCACGGTAAGTTTGCCCTTTGATCCGCTTTTCGCGGCCAATTCGCCGGTACACATCGCACCGATCGCCGGCAACAACAACGGGTCGGGCGGCGTCGACCTCGGCGATCCCTGCCTGTCGGTCGGGCCCATCCAGACGGTCACCTACCGGGAATTGCCGCAGGTGGACGTGCTACCCGACAATGCGGTGCTGACGTGCGCCAACCCCATTGTACAACTTGTGGCAGCAAGCCCCGATCCGGGTGTCACCTTTTCCTGGGGAGGCAGCCCCGGCGGCTGGGTATTTACCGGCGCAGTTGCGACCGTTACGGCGCCGGGTCAGTATTGTGTCGTAGTAACCAATCAATTCGGCTGCACGGCGCAGGAATGCGTCATCGTCACCCAGGACGTCTCTTTTCCGCAAATAACCATCTCGGGCGCTCCGGACCCGATCTCCTGCGACAATCCTTCTACCACCCTGCCCGGCGTGGTGACGTTTCCGTCGCAGGGCTTCACGGTGGAATGGACGGGGCCGGGCGGCTTCGTGTCGTCGGAACTGAATCCGGAGGTCAACGTACCCGGCAACTACATTTTGAAGGTGACGGATACGCTCAACCAGTGCTTCAATTCGATAGCCGTGCAGGTGGAATCGGAGATCGAGGCGGGCATCGGCGTCGGCACGGTCGAGTGCGGCGACACGATTTTCCTGGGCGTTTTGCCGCCTCCGGGTTTTGTGCCGCCGCTGTCGTACCTGTGGGACAATGGCAGTACGGCCAATGTGTACCCGGTGACCAGCAACCCGACTCAGGATATTTGCATAACGATTACCGATGCCACCGGCTGTTCCACCATTGCTTGTTTGCCCGCGCTGACGATCGTCGTCGGACCTGTCCTGTCGGTAAATTGGGAGCCTGAACTGGTCAACTGCGACGAACAGGTCTGGTTTGCCCATCCTTCCGGCGGCACTCCGCCCTACCTGTACATGGCCAGTTTCAACGGCGTGCCCTTCACGCCCAACGGCAACTGGGTCACGGCAACCGAATCGGGTCTTTACAGCATGACCGTTGTGGATGCCAGCGGCTGTTCGGTCACGCTGGATACTTTTCTCGAAGTCAATGCCGATCTCTGCGCCTTCATCCGTGGCCGGGTATTTCGCGACAGCGATGAAAACTGCCTGTACACGGCCTCCGAACCGGGTTTGGCCAACTGGATCGTCACGGCTACCGACGGCAACAGCACATTTTACGGCGTCACCGATACGGCCGGGTTCTACGACATTTCGGTGTTCCCGGGCACTTACAGCGTGAGCCTCAGCGTGCCCGATACAGCCATCTGGATGCCCTGCGCTGCAACCCTCGGTACCGGGGCGCTGGCCATCGGCGATACGGCGACGGCCGATTTTCCGGTCAACCCGCTGGTCGATTGCCCGCTGATGCGGGTGAGCATCGCCACGCCCCTGCTGCGCCGTTGTTTCGACAACAACTACTACACCGTTTCCTGGTGCAACGAAGGCACCATAACGGCCGAAGACGCCTATGTGGACGTTGCGCTTGATCCCTTGCTGGAATTGATCAACGGCCCCGTCCCCTATAACAGCCTCGGCAACAACGTATTCCGTTTCCCGCTGGCTAATGTGGCGCCGGGCGACTGCGGGGCCTTCCAGTTGCAGGTAGAGGTCAGTTGCGATGCCGTACTGGGACAGGTGCATTGCACCGAGGCCCATATTTACCCCGATACCTTGTGCACAGAGATCGACAACTGGCAAGGCGCCAGCGTGGAGGTGATGGCGGAATGCGATCAGGATTCTGTGAAATTTTCTATCCGGAACGTGGGCACTGCCGACATGAGCGTACCGCTTGAATACGTGGTGATCGAGGATGCAATCATGTACCTCGACATTAACGCGCCGCCGCTGAACGTCGGCGCCCAGTACGAAATCGGCTTCCCGGCCAACGGCGCGACCTGGCGACTGATCGCCAACCAGGAGCCTTTCCACCCGACGTATCCGGCCACTCCAACGGCCTGGGTGGAAGGTTGCGTGACCGGCGGCGGACCGTTTTCGACCGGCTTTGTACTGATGTTTCCCGATGGCGATGCCTCGCCCTGGCTCGATATCAACTGCACGGCCAACGTGGGCTCTTTCGACCCGAACGACAAACAAGGCTTCCCGACTGGCTACGGGCAAGCGCACTACATCAAACCCGGCACACCGCTCGAATACCTGATCCGCTTCCAGAATACCGGCACCGACACGGCTTTCACCGTGGTCATTCGCGACACCCTGTCGGCCTTTCTCGACCCGACGACCATCGAGCCCGGCGCCAGCAGTCACCCCTATCGATTTGAATTGTACGGCGAGGGCATCGTGAAGTTTACTTTCGAAGACATCCTGTTGCCCGACAGCAACGTCAACGAGCCGGCTTCCCACGGTTTTGTCCAGTTCGGCATCCGCCATTACCCCGACGTGCCGCTGGAAAGCGATATCTACAACAGCGCGGGCATCTATTTCGATTACAATTTGCCGATGATTACCAATACGACCTGGCACCGCATCGGCGAAAACTTCACCGTAATCGGTTGGCGACCCGCTCAACCCGGTATCGACTTGCTCATCGCTCCGCACCCGATGAACAACGAAGCCCGGATCGAAATCACGGGCCTGCCCCTCGGGTCGCCCTTGACCATGCGCCTGTTCGACATCAACGGCCGCCTGGTACGACAGGAATCAACGACCGCACCTGCATTCGCCCTGCGCCGCAACGGATTGCCCGGCGGCGTGTACCTCCTCGAAATCCGGTCGCCCGAAGGCCTGGCGGGGTATGCCAAGGTTGTTGTTGCGGAATAAGGGTTGATGAGATTGATAAGGTTAATAAAAAAATGCGCTGAGTCGCAGAATCCGACGGACGGTCGCGGGCTTGCCCGCGGCCGTTTTTTATTGCCGGCCGTTTTTCAAACGAAATCGTGCTACTTTTGCGCCTCGTTTTGAAGACGGGAGGGCAGGAAAAAAATTTTAAAAAAAATTTCAAAAGCCGGCAGCGTTCTGCAACCCCTGTGCGTTTTCCCCTCGTCTCATAACCGTCTTGGGCCAAAAGTGGTCCGGGCAAAACAATTACCAACCGATCTACTTATTATGACTGCCACTCTTTCCTACACTTTGGTACTGGCATTGATCTACCTCGGCCGCAAAGCCTGGTCGCTGAAAACCCAGTTGTAATTTCAGGCTACACTACCACAGCCCTCACCACATTACCGCCCGATAATCGGGCAAAAGACAGGAGCCGGACCGATCAGGTCCGGCTCCTGTCTTTTTATCTGCTCAGAAAATATCGGGCACGTGTTGCCGCAGGGTTTGGCTCAGTTCGGCGGCCTGATGATTTTTTTCCGAGGGGGTGGCAAAGCCGGCGCTTATACAGGCGTTTTTCAGGTCAGCATGGGTGAGGCGCCCGATTTTGTAAGCAGAAAGCGCGTGGTAGCAAGGAATGGCCGGCAGGTAGTACGATTTGCCCCGGTGATGGGCGTCGTGTTCCAGCAGTTTGTTCTTTTCGATCACCCGCAAGGCTTTGGCGTAGTTTTTCTGGGCCAAAAGCGTGTCGATGTAGGCGGTGAAAAAGGCGTGCCACCGGTGCTCGAAGATTTCGCGGCGGTAGGCGCGCAGGTAGGTCTCGGCGTAGTTTTCGGCGGCGCGGTGCTGGCCTGTATAATTGAGGCAACGGAGGTAGGCAGCCACGAAGCCGATTTTGTTGTGGAAGCTATGCGTGGTTTTACTTTCCGGCAAGGCGGTTTTCATGACGGCCAGCGCCTCGGCGTATTTTTTCCGGCGCAGCAGCACCGTACACAAGTTGTTGACGTAGTGGATATAATCGGCGGTTTTGACCCGGATGGAAAGGTAACCGTAGTACTCCGCTTCGTCGAATTCCTGAAAGCGGATGTGCAGCAAAAGACGGTTGCCGTAGTAATTGGTCAGCAGGCGGCTGGAGTAGTACTGTCCTTTGCGAAAAAGAGCGTCCTGATAGTCGTATTTCTCGCGCAGCGGTTCAAAATTCCGGTAATTGTAGTAGATGAACGTCAGCCGGACGAGGGCCATGTAGCGGTTCCATCCGTCGAGCGCTTCGTCGTAAAACACGTTGTTGAGCCAGTTTTCCCAGTGCAGGCTCTGGACGCCCTCGCCGGAGTATTGCCGTACGATATCGAGGGTGGCGCGGTGCAATTGTTCCCGCACCTCGACGGCGCGTTCGTAAGCGCCCCGATGCCGTTCGAGGAACTCTTCGGCCGTGCGGTGGTCGGCATAACGCATGCGGATCAGCAGAAAATGGCGGTAGTAACGGGCAAGCTCGTAGAGTTTGACAAAATGAAAATCCGGGGGCGAGGCGCCGGCCAGCAGCTCGAGCAGCCGGGCTTCGGCTTCCGGGGTAATGCGGTCGGTTTCAATCTGCCGTTCCACCTCCAGCAGCCAGGCGTGTTGTTCGTCGACGTCGATGGCGCGCAGGCGTTCGATCATCCACTGCTTCAGGTTGGAATATTTGCGCTTGTCGATGCCCTCATCGAAGGCAATAAACGCATCCGGCCGCCGGCAGTTGTGGTCGGCGCGTTGCAGGATGGCCAGTTTGACCTTGTCGTCAAAGTGCTGTATGTCAAGCAAATAACCTGTTTCGTGCGGCAGGAGTCTTCCGGCGAAGTCAGTAAATTTTTGCAATTTGCTGCGCATGGGCCGAAGATAAGACGATTGGGCGATTGGACGATTGGAGGATTGGCCTCCCCCAGCCCCTGCAAAGGAGGGGAGCGGATCGAGGAGACACTGTTGATTGATTTTCAGTGCCTTGTGTGCAAATAGAATAGATTGATTCGCTATTTGAAGCTTGTTACATTAAGCCAGTGCCAACACCTTTGAAACAAGATGTAAAACATTGAAAACCAATTGATAAAAACAAACTATCCGCTCCCCTCCATTGGAGGGGCTGGGGGAGGCCAATCGTTCAATCGCCCAATCACAACGTCAGTCCTCCGTCCACGCTCAACACGGCGCCGTTGATGAAGGCGGCTTCGTCGGAGGCGAGGAAGGCATAAGCGGCGGCGACCTCTTCGACGGTGCCGAGGCGGTTGGCGGGGGCTTTTTCCTGCATGGTTTTGAGCACGTTTTCGGGCAGCATGTCGGTCATTTCGGTGCGGATAAAGCCCGGAGCGACGGCATTGGCGGTGATGCCTTTGCGGCCGAATTCCTTGGCCCACACCTTGGTCATGGCGATTACCCCGCCTTTGGTGGCGGCGTAGTTGGTTTGGCCGAAATTGCCGTACAGCCCCACCACCGAGGCGGCCGTGAGCACGCGCCCCCAGCCGCCGGCTTCCATGTACGGGTAAGCGGCATGGGTGCAGTGAAATACGCCGGTGAGGTTGACGGCGATGACGAGGTCCCATTGTTCGGGGCTCATTTTTTTGAGGGTGGAATCGCGCGTGATGCCCGCGTTATTGACCAGAATATCCAGGCTGCCGAAGGCTTCGTGCGTCAGCCGGGCGGCCTCGTGTACGGCCGCGGCATCGGTGGTATTGACCTCGAAAAAGCGGGCGGGCCAGCCCTGTGCCTGGCATTCGGCTTCGAGCGCGCGGCCGCGATCGGTCTGTACGTCCCAGATCGCTACCCGGGCGCCTTCCTGCAAAAATCGCAAAACCGTGGCGCGGCCGATACCGCTGGCGCCGCCGGTGACAACGGCCGTGCGGCCGGAGAGTCGGTTCGTCATGTGTCGTTTATTTTTTGTTCGGGGCAAAAGTAGAGCGGCAGCCAACCGCGTCGGCGCGGTTTTGACTTTCAAAAAAAATGCTTGGTCAACCGGGTATTTGCAAATAATAATTTTTGCCAATGACGCTTTTGCCGATTTTTTAAAAATCTCTGATTGTCAGGCATTTGTTTTTAAATTTTGAAAATTTATTTCTGCGCTTTCAGGGAAAAACCCATTTCAAATTCGCGAAAAGTCCAGCCTGTAAAATATCTGCCGGCTTTTTCAAAACGAGTGAACGGCGTGAAAGCGCCCAATACATTAGCCGGGCTTTCGGACAAAACCGGGGCTTCCACAACGGGCTGATGAACTCCTCTGAATGGTCTTTGGCAACTGCCGTTTTACTGGCTGCTTACGCCGCGCTGATCCTGTTCTTTGTGATCCGCGCCGCACGCCGCACAAAGTCCTTGTCGGACTATGCGCTCGGTAGCAAGGGCTTTCCGGCCGTGGCGGTGGGCTTGTCGCTGGCCGCCGGCGTCACGAGCGCCGCGACTTTCGTCATCAACCCCGGATTTGTGGCCCTGTACGGCTGGAGCGCTTTCGTAGCCATGTCGCTGGTGCTGCCGCTGGGTCTGATCATTTCGCTGGTGGTGCTGACGCGCAGTTTCCGTCGCTACGGCTCCTCGGTCAAGGCGCTCACCCTGTCGCAATGGATGGGCCAACGCTACGACAGCAGGGCGCTGGCGCTTTGGTTTGCCGTTTTGTCGGTGCTGCTGATCACGTTTATCGTTCTTATTTGCGTGGGGCTGACCAAGGTAATCGCTCCTGCGCTGGGCGTCGGCGAGTTGCCGGTATTGCTCGGCGTGGTCGGTTTCGTATTTGGCTACATGATGTTTGGCGGCGCCAATTCGATGGTATACACCAACACCATCCAGGCGGTGCTCATGCTCATCGTCGCGGTAATCATGCTGGCTTCGGGCTGGGATTATCTCAGCGGGGGCGTGGATGCCTTCTGGCAAAAACTGGCGGCGCTCGACCCCCATCTCACAACGCCGGTCAATCCCGCCAGCCCGCTGTTCCGCGACTGGTTCGAGGTCGGTTTTTGCAATTTTATCATCGGGGTGGCCATTGTTTGCCAGCCGCACATCATCACCCGCTCGCTGCTGCTGCGCGACGAGCGCGACGTGACCAAATACCTGCTCGTGGGCATCGGCGCCGAGCTGGTGTTTTTTGCCGTGTTGTTTGTCGGTTTTTACGCCCGCCTGCAGTTCCCCGATCTGACAGCCGACGGCGTTCCGCTCAAAATGGATGGCATCATACCGGCTTACGTGGTGCGGGTATTCCCGCTCGGCGCCGGGCTGCTGGTCATCCTGGGCTTGTTGTCTGCCGGGCTTTCGACGCTGGAGGGGCTCATCCAATCCGTTTCCACCACCATTACCTCCGATCTGATCGCTCCGCTGGCCGGCAGGGCTTTGGGAGAGGGCGACGAGCGCGCAAAACGCATCGCGCGGCTCAACAAACTGGTCATCGTCGGTCTCGCGGTCGTATCGGCGCTGTGGAGTTACCAGCAACTGATACACCCCAACCTGAGCGTGGGCATTCTCGCCCAAAACGGCGTTTATGCCTTTTTCTCGGCGGCATTCGTGCCGGTGTTGTTCGGTATCTATTTGCCCAAAGCCACGCGGCAGACCGCCTTTGTCGCTTCGATCACCGCTTTTGCAGTCCATTTCTCCGTGTATTACGGCGGGCTCACGCCCTACACCAGCGGCGCGGTGCGCAACCCTGCTGTGGCAGGCGCTCTGGCGATTTGCGCCTCGCTGGCGCTCGGCCTCGGCGCTTATTTTCTCCTGAAAAACAAGCAGTCATGAAAAAACCGATCCTTTTCCTCCTGCTGCTGCTGACAGTTGCTGGGGTAAAAATTGACGCACAAACCGCTTCTCCCATGAACGACGTCGCCTACCCGGCCGATCTGAAAAAAATCGCCCTGCCCGGCGGGGTTGAAATGGCATACATCGACCGCGGCAGCGGCGCCCGGACGCTGGTGTTTATTCACGGCCTGGGCAGCAACCTCAAAGCCTGGGAGAAAAACGTCGATTCGCTGAGCGGCCAATACCGCTGCATTGCCCTCGACCTGCCGGGTTACGGCCGATCGTCGCTGGGCGATTATGCTTACGGCATGTCGTTTTTCGCTGCGCAGGTAAATGCCCTGCTCGATGCCCTCGACCTGCAAAACGTTGTGCTGGTGGGCCACTCGATGGGCGGCCAAGTGGCGCTGACCATGGTGTTGAAAGGCGCGCCGAGGGTCGAAAAAGTGGTCCTGATCGCCCCTGCCGGCATTGAAACGTTTACGGAGGCCGAAAAACTGTGGTTTGGCGCGGTATACACCCCCGAGGTGGTCAAAAACACGCCGCCGGAACAGATCCGCCGCAATTTTGAACTGAATTTCTACCGCTGGCCCGGCGATGCGGAATTTATGATCGCCGACCGCATGACGCTGCGCGCTTCGCCGGCGTACGACGACTGGTGCCGCATGATTCCGCAATGCGTCATGGGCATGCTGAACGAACCTGTGGCCGCCCGTTTGTCCGAAATAACCTTACCCGTGCTCATCCTTTACGGGGAAAATGACGCGCTGATCCCCAACCGCATTTTACACCCGACTCAAAACACGCTTCAAATCGCCCAGTCCGCACAGGCGGCCATTCCGGGCAGTCAGTTGCGCACTTTTCCCGAATGCGGGCACTTCGTGCATTGGGAAAAAGCCGCCGAGACCAACCGGGCTATTACAGAGTTCCTTCATTAAAAAACAGTTCGCACTCATTGCTCAACTCAATCCTTGTTCCTCTTGTATGAAAAAGACATTTACCACCCTGCTTTTTGCGCTGCTGGCCTTGTATGCGAGTGCCCAGCGCGGCGCCATCACCGGAAAAGTCACCGATTCGGCCTCCGGTGAGGGCCTGGCCGGCGCCACGGTTGTGGTTGAAGGCGCAACCGGCGGCACGTCGACCAATGCCGACGGTATGTTCACCGTATCCTCGCCTGCGGGCGAGCAGCAACTGCTCGTGTCGTACGTCGGGTACCAGACGGCCACGGTGTCCGTCAGGGTTATTTCCGGCCAGACTGCTTCGGTCGACGTGGCGCTCGAGCCCTCGGGCATCCAGGGCAGCGAGATCGTCGTATCGGCGTCGCGCCGGGCGGAAAAGCGCACCAATGCGCCGGCGACCATTCAGGTGGTCAATTCCAAGGCCATCAGCGAGCTGCCCTCGTTCAACGTGGCCGAATTGCTGGGCCGCCAGAAAGGGCTCGACTACGTGCGCTCCGGCGTACTCGGCATCGGGGTCAATGCGCGCGGCTTCAACAGTGCATTTAATCCCAAAAACCTGCAAATCAACGACAACCGCTTCTCGTCGCTCATCGCTACGGGCCTCCCGCTGGGCGCTCTGAGCACCACGGTGAAAGAAGACATCGACCGCATCGAGGTCATCCTCGGTCCCTCCTCCGCCCTTTACGGCCCCAACGCCCACAACGGCCTGATCAATACGATCACCAAAGACCCGCGCAGCTCCGAAGGCACGACCATCGCCCTGGGCGCCGGCAACCAGAACGTGCTCACCGGCCGTTTGCGCCACGCCATGAAGATCAACGACAAGTTTGCGTTCAAACTCAGCGGCGAATACACCCAGGGCACCGAATTCGACTTTACCGATACGGTCTACTCCGGCGCCGCGGCGTATCCGGAATACCTGCTCGACCGTGATTTCAATTCGCTGCGCGGCGAAGCCCAGCTGTACTACAGCGTCAACGACCGCTCCGACGTGATACTCGGCTACGGCGGCTCCAACAGCAACAACATCGGCAATACCAACGCTGGCCGCAACCAGATTCGCGACTGGAAGGTACACTGGTTCCAGGGCCGCTATGTGTCGCCGCGTTTCTTCGCCAACGTGTACTACACCCTCAGCAGCACCGACTCGACCTACGCCATGAACCGCCGCACGGTCAATTACTGGTCGTATAAAAATGCCGGTTTCTCCGAAGAGGTTGCGCGCGCCAATTCGCTGAGCTACCAATATGTCAAACTCACCGACACCACCGGCCTGACCTTCCCGCGCGGCGCCCTGTTTCAGGACAAATCGAACCGCCTCAACGCCGAAGTACAGTACAACAACAGCCTGGGCAATATTTTCGACTTCATCGTCGGGGCGCAATACCAGCGCGACGTGGCCAACAGCAACGGCACTTACCTGCTCGATCAGAACGGCGAGATCGAAATCGCTCAGCTCGGCGGGTACCTCCAGCTGGAACGCAAATTCGGCAAACACTTCCGCGCCGTGGCCGCCGCCCGCGCCGACAACCACGACCTCTACGGCTTCAACTTTATCCCCAAAGCCGCCCTCGTGTACACGACCGACAACAGCGCCCTGCGCCTCACTTACGGACAGGGTATCGCCGCGCCCACAATCCTCAACCTCTCCGCCAACATCTTCGGTGGCCTGTTGCTGGGCAACGGCGAAGGCTTCACCGTTCGGGAATTCGACATGACCAACGGCCAGGTGACCAACGAATACGAAGTTGCCGCCCTCGAAGTGGAAAAAATCCAGACGGTCGAACTCGGCTACAAAGCCCAGATCGGCAAACGCATCTACCTCGACGCCAACGCCTACTACAACGTATCCGACAACTTCCTGAGCCCCTCGGTCAATATCGCCACCGACCGCGGCGAACTGGTCGACCACGACAACAACCCGCTGACGCCCAACATCCTGCGCTATCGCGGCTACGCCATCAAACGCGGCGACCAGAACATCAGCGACCTCACGGCCACCACCGCCATGCCCGACGGCCAGCGCGGCGCCGACCTGGTGCTGACCTACGTCAATTTCGGTCAGGTCAATACCTACGGCTTCGATTTCGGCCTCAACGTGGGCATCGCCAATGGCCTCGTCGGTACGCTCAACTACTCCTACTTCGGCTTCGATCTCGATGAAAACGACCCGCAAAACGACGGCAACCGCAACGGAAAAGTGGACGAAAACGACCTCGCCATCAACACGCCGGAGCACAAGATCGGCCTGGGCCTGACCTACAACCGCGGCAACTTTTTCGCCACGGCGTTCGGTCGCTGGGTAGCGCAGTACGACTTCTTCTCAGGCATCAACGTCGCTGCCAAAACCAACGAGGAACTCATCTACGCCGGCTCGCCGGTGATCGAAAACAAACGGGTGGGCACCTCCTTCAACTACGGCCCGCTGGGCGGCTTTTTCAACCTCGACCTGGGCGTGGGCTACACCTTCGCCAAACGCTACACCATCTCCGGTCAGGTGGTCAACGTGCTCAACCAGGACGTGCGCGAATTCGTCGCTTCCCCGGCCATACAGCCCTTGTACTCGGTCGAACTGAAAGTAAATTTGCCGAGCTGGCGCAAATAATTGTTAACCGGAGCGGGCAAAGGATGTCAAAATTCAGCCCCGCATCCTCATCTACAAGCTTCATACTGTGCAAAGTTGAATACTTCGGGAGGTGGCGTATGCCGCGCCACCTCCATTTTTCCCAACAAGAAAACCCGCGCTTTTTATGCAAAATGCTGCCATCGTTTCGGTCGGCGCCAGTGCCCCGGAACGGAGGATCACCAACCAGTACTTCAACGATTTGCTCGGCGAAGACGTCGATACCTGGCTCCGCACCAACGTCCACATCTACGAACGCCGCTGGTGCGCGCCCGATGAGTCGACCGCCGACCTCTGCGAACGCGCGGCCCGGCAGGCGCTCGACCGGGCGGGAATCGCCGCCGCCGACCTCGATCTGATCGTGCTGGCCACCGATACCCCCGAATATATTTCGCCCTCCACTGCCGCCATCGTGCAGCACCGCCTGGGCGCCAAAAACGCCGGCACCTTCGATATCAATACCGCCTGCGCCGGCTTCGTTACCGCGCTCGACATCGGCGCCAAATACATCCGCGCCGACGAACGCTACCGCCACGTGCTCGTCATTGGCGGATATGCCATGAGCAAACACCTCAACATGAGCGATAAAAAAACCGTCACCCTCTTCGCCGACGGCGCCGGCGCTGCCGTACTGCGCGCCGAAAGTGCCGACAAGGGCGGCGGCTTCCTGGGCAGCGAACTGCGCACCATGGGCCAGTACGCCGACTGGATGGGCATCTACGCCGGCGGCGCTCACCAGCCCGTCGACGCCGGGGTGCTGTCGCGGCACGAACACCAACTCCAGTTCGTCCGTAAATTCCCCCCCGAACTCAACGCCGAAACCTGGTCCGATATGGTTCGCGCCCTCTGCGCCAGGATCGGAGTGAAACCCGCCGACGTGCAACATTTTTTCATTACGCAAATCAATATCAACAGCATCTGGGATACCCTCGACCGTCTCGAAATACCCCGCGAACGCGCGACAACCATCATGCACCATTACGGCTACACCGGTTCGGCCTGTATTCCCATGGCGCTCAACGAAGCCTGGGAAAACAACCGGATCAAACCCGGCGACCTGTGCTTCTTTATCGGCTCGGGCGGCGGACTGGCCTTTGCCAGCGCGGCGTTTCGATGGGGATGAGATGGAGGGGATTTCCGATTTGCGATTACATGATTTGCGATTTGCGATTTTGATTGGAGATTGAGGATTTGAGAAAACGTTCACTGCTTAAAAATTGACATAACAGGAAAGCCTTTGAAACAGAAGCACGCTAATCGGGCGTTGTTTTCAATCATAAATCCAACATCCAATCGCAAATCGCAAATCATGTAATCGGATATCGGAAATTTAACCTGAGCGCCTTCCTTTTCTCTAATCCTCCCAAATTCTATTTCATGCAATACGATTGGACTGCCCGCTGGGCCCTGTACAGCCCGGATAAAACCGCACTGAAAGAATATGAAACCGGCCGTACCCTGAGCTATGGCCAGTTGAACCGCCTGGGCAATCGCCTGGCGCGGCATCTGCAAGCTGTTTATGGGGTAAAAAAGGGCGATCGTGTGGCGGTATTGGCGGAGAATTGTCTGGAGTACGTCGTATTGTTTGCCGCTGCGCAAAAACTGGGGTTTATACTCGTACCCCTCAACTACCGGCTGGCCGTCCCCGAACTCGATTATCTCCTGCGCAATGCCGAGCCCCGGCTGGCGATCGCCGAGGCCAAATACCAGGCGGCGATCGAAGCGGCGCCCGCTTATGCCGCTACGCCCCACCACTGGACGATGGAGGCGCTGGCTGCGTTTGCCGACCCCGGGCTCACCAGTCGCGACGACGCCGATTTTCCGGCCGCCGAACTGGCCGACGAGCACCCCGTTTTTCTGCTCTACACCTCGGGCACCACGGGCTTCCCCAAGGGCGCGTATTATACCCACGGTATGTTGTTCTGGAACAGCATCAATACGGCTATGTCGCTGATTGTCAACAGTGAAAGTCGCACTTTGAACGTCATGCCGCCTTTCCACACCGGTGGCTGGAATGTTTTGCTGACGCCATTTCTGCATCACGGCGGCTACACCTGCCTGTTCAAAAAATTCGACCCTCCGGCCGTGCTTCGCGCATTGGCGGAGGAACAATGCACCATCTTTATGGGCGTGCCCACCATGTTGAAAATGCTCGCCGACGAGCCGGCTTTTGCCGAATCCGATCTGCGCTCCCTGCTCTACCTCATCGTGGGCGGCGAGCCTATGCCCGTTCCTTTGATCGAAAAATGGCACGGGAAAGGCGTATTCGTCCGGCAGGGCTACGGCATGACGGAGGTTGGGCCCAACCTGACCTCCTTGCACCACAACGATGCCGTGCGAAAAAAGGGCAGCAGCGGCCGGCCCAATTTTTACGTCCAGATCCGCATCGTGGACGAAAACGGTCGCGAGCTGCCGCCCAACGAACCCGGCGAGCTGCTGCTCCGGGGGCCGATGGTCACGCCCGGTTACTGGCGCAATCCCGCAGCAACGGCCGCGGCTTTTTCGGGCGAATGGTTTCGCACCGGCGACCTCGTGCGCAGCGATGAAGAAGGCTACCTGTACGTCGTCGACCGTTTGAAAAACATGTACATCTCTGGCGGCGAAAACGTGTATCCCGCCGAAATCGAACGGGTACTGTTGGGCCACAGCGCCGTTGCAGAGGCCGCCGTGGTGCCCGTGCCCGACGAGCGCTGGGGGGAGGCCGGCCGTGTATTTATCGTGTTAAAACCCGGTCAAACGACCGATGAAGACGATATTCTGGCTTTTTGTCGCGAAAAACTGGCCAAATTCAAAGTACCCCGCGAGGTGCGTTTTCTCGACGCCTTGCCCAAAAACGACGCGGGCAAAATCAATCGTCTGGCGCTGAAACAGGAGCGCTGAAAAAATTAACGTCCCGCTCTGATCAGCCGCAGGGCTTCCCGGCGGGTCAGGGCCGCGAGTTTTTCATCTGCCACGAACGCCTCGACTGCCGCCGGGTCGGTTCGTGAATACTGGCGCAGGGCCCAGCCGGCGCCTTTTTGCAAAAAAAACTCCTTCGACCCGGCCACCCGGCGGATGTAGCGGAACAATAGTTCGCGGTCGGTTTTTTCCTTGTAACTCAGCTGAAAAATCAGGCAGACGCGCTGCAGCCACATTTCACCACTGTCCATCCAGCGCTCCGTGACGGGCAGAATCAGCTCGGGGTAGCGCCGGAAATGCAGGCCGACGAGTTTGGCGATCCAGTCGACCGTATCCCACCACGACTGGGTCAGGATAAGTTCTTCGAGCAGGTCGATGGCGCCGGCGCCTTCTTTTTTCAGGGCTTTTTCGAGGGTTTGCAGCCCGAAGTAATGCATTTCGCGGTGGCTGTCGGCAAAGCACAGGCGCAGAAGCGCTGCTAGATTTTCGCCGTCGGGCAAACCGTACTCCGCATGCACCTGTTTGGCCAGGGCGGTCCAGGCCGGCATTTTTAACCCGAAAAAATCGAACTGGTTGCGCATGTAAGCCATTTGGAAGGGCGCAATTTCGGGGTCGCCCTGTGCGCGGAACAGCGACTGGACGGTTTCAAAATAGTCGGCGGGGGACAAGGTAGCGGGCATTTTTTTTGCCAAAGATCGGGGAAGTTGGGTGTTTTTTATGTTGGCCCGCGCCCCGGTTCCTGCCAACTGGCCATTCTACCGAGTTGTGCGCGTGGTGATACAAAGCGCGTTGGCGGGAGCAGCGAGGCGGTTTCAGAAGCCAGCCAGACCGGCCCAACTGTTATTTCACGCAAAAGGAGCAAAGTGTGCAATAACCCGTTATTTCGTTTCCTCCACCATCATCCTCCTTTCCTCCACGACCCGCAATTGTTCCGGGACGATCACTTCCAGAGCATTCATCGGCCGGCCGTCGGGCCAGTACCCGAGGCGGCGTTGCTGCGGAGTATTGCCGAAGGCGTACTCGGCGTAGCAGCCGTGGCGGGTACAGTCCATGATCGCATCGGCGAATTTCCAGTAGCAGTTGAAATCCACTTCATTGAGCCGGGAGGTCATGAGCACCCGGCGGGCGGTGTAGTTGCGCACGCCGGTATCAAAATCGAGGTCGTAGGAGTAGGGTTCGTTGTGCGAGGCCGAGATATAGCGGCGGTCGTGGCTATCGCGGCGCTGAAGCACGAGGTTGCGCTGGGGGGTGTTGACGGCGGTTTGGAACACCAGCGAACCGAATTCGTGGCCCACCACGTAATCGTCTTCCCCGACGACGATAACCAGTTGCAGGTCGGCGGGCAGGCCGTCGTATTTAGCCAGTCGCGCGCCTTTGAGCGGTCCGGAGCCGGGTTCGGCGAGCAGCATGGAAGCAGGTTTGGGGATGTCGTGTTGTTGCCAGTTGACGCCCAGGTTGGCCGCGATCACGCCACCGTAGGAATGGCCGATATAGCTGACGTGTTCGGTGCGCGGGTGTACGCGGCCTTCTTTCCGCAATTCAGCCAGTGCATCGCGGATGCCTTTGGCGGCGTTGGCGGGAAACTGGTCGGCCGCGGGTAGCAGCAGGTTTTTCTGGTAGCGCGGATAGATGACGATATTGCCCCGGGCGACGAGATGTTTGATCCATTTGCCGTACGCCATGGGGTTGTAGGCGCCGTATCCGTGCAAAAACACCACCACTTCGGCCGAATCGGGCTTCGGGTCGGCGGGTTCGAAAAGCCAGTAGCCGTCGGCGCGCTGAGCATGGTCGAAAAACGCCACGGCGCGATGGCGGTATTCAGCGCCGCCCGGACCGGCGGCGGGTTGGCCGGGGTAAGGGGCGCCTTGCGCGGCGGCGAAGATGCCCTTGAAAAGTAAAACTGACATGAAGAGTAGCGTGCGCATAGGGGTTATTTTGGTGAGGATTTGAGGATGCGAGGATTTGAGGATGCGATTAGGGTGAAAGGAATGCCGCATAAACGCAACAACCCGCATTTTCGTTTTAAAACAACAAGACGAATGAGCGGCGGTTTTACTTTATACTTTTGTAAAAAATTTGCCCCGTGTCTAAAGTTTCCTTCCTCCTGTTTTTCCTCGTTCTAATGGCCTGCCGCCAGAGCAATGTGCAAACGCTGCAACAGGAAATGACCGGCGCGCCGTCGGCATTGACGCCCGCAGAAGCCGCACCCGATACCACCAAACCTCCGAAAACCGCCCGCCCGGCCGCGGCCAACAGTCCGGGGAAAAACGGCTTCACCGACGTGGTCGCGCTCGACCCGACGATCCGGCTGGATATTCGCTACGCCACGACCAACAATTTTACCAAGGCGCAGATTTACGATTGCCCGCTTTGCCTCTTGCGCCCCGAAGCAGCCGAGGCGCTGGTGAAGGCGCACAAAGCCCTGCAAAAGAAAAAAATGGGCCTTAAAATGTTCGATTGTTACCGGCCGCGGCCTTATCAGCAGCGACTGTGGGACAAGGTGCCCAATCCCGATTACGTCACCCCGCCCGCCAAAGGCTCCATGCACTCGCGCGGCGCGGCCGTCGACCTGACCATCGTCGATGCCCAGGGCAAAGAACTGGACATGGGTACACCCTATGATTTTTTCGGCAAGGAGGCGCACTACGACTACACCCAACTCCCCGCCGCCGTACTCGCCAACCGCCGGCTGCTCCGCGAAACCCTCGAAGCAGCCGGTTTCAAAGGCATCCGCACCGAATGGTGGCATTTTTCGTACCAGGGCCAGAACTATGCACTGTCGGATTATGTTTGGCCATGCGATTAGGGTTTTGGGGTTTTGGGGTTTTGGGGTTTAGGTTTTGGCAAAAGGGGTATTCCTGCTCTCGGAAACCATGGCGAGCAGCAGATTATTACTTACCGAATCCGAAGCGCTATCCGAGAGCAGAAACAACCCTTTTACCAAAACCCAACACCGAAAACCCAAAACCAGAGCAACCCTTTTACCAAAACCCAACACCGAAAACCCAAAACCAGAGCAACCCTTTTGCCAAAACCCAACACCGAAAACCCAAAACCAGAGCAACCCTTTTGCCAAAACCCAACACC
>JADZFP010000199.1 GCA_020849825.1 Saprospiraceae bacterium | reverse complement strand
TGGCGTGTGCGCGGATACGATCGTTGCCATACCAGTTCGTGTCAGCGCCTGTGGCGATCACGAGATAATCGTAACGAAGTTGCCCAATGCCGGTAATCAGCATATTTTCCTCGGGATGAACCGATTGCACTTCCGTCACCCGGATAAAAATGTTGGATTTTCCCTGGAAAAGTTTGCGCAGCGGAAAGACGATGCTGGAGGGCTCCAAACCGGCCATGGCTACCTGGTAAAAAAGCGGTTGAAACTGGTGGTAATTGTTTTTGTCGATCAGAACTACCTGGAAATCAGATTTTTCTAGTTTTCGGGCCAGGGTGAGTCCGGCAAAACCGCCGCCGACGATCACCAGCCTCTTTTGTTTCGTATCAGGAATATTGAAAGGCATAACAGGATGTTTTGGTTGATAAAAGCTCGCAGATACGCAACTGCGAAGGTTTCAATCAAAACGCCTGTCCGGATCACATGGTTTGCCAAAGGGGCAACTATTTTCAATTTTTTTTGAAAGTTGCAGGCGGGCGTTGTAATGATTTGGTTTTCATGGATTTGCAATGAGGGCTGTCTGATTAGGCAACCCTGGCAAATAAAGGTTCACGCTAAGCCGCAAAGCGCGCGAAGAAGAGATCCTTTGCGCGCTTTGCAACTTTGCGTAAGATAATTCAAACTTATTTCCCTATAAATGCGACTACACCGAAGTTCAGGCCGAACGTATTAAACCCGCCCTCGCCTTCGAAAGCCTGAGTGCGGGCATAACCCAGCACGCCTTCGATGGCTACCCGGTCGTTGACGAAAAAGTCGGCGCCAACACCCAGTCCAAGTTCCCAGTAACTTTCGCCAAAACCTTCGACTTTCTGGTTTTGAAAACCAAGGCTACCCTGGCCAAAGTAACGCGTATTACCCGAGTCGTTGAAGTAATAGCGAACCAGAGGCGCCAAACCGATAACCGTTTGATCAACCACGTCTCCTGTCGTGATCGCAATGTTGATTCTGCCGCCCACTGCCAGGCGATTACTGGTAAAATAAGCCGCAGTAGGCGACAAATTGATAACGGTAAAGCCGTCGCCATCTTCACTGTAATTATTAAACCCAACCGTTCCGCCCAGTAAAACGGTGCCTTTTTGCAATTGGGCAAAAGCCGTCGTAGCGAAGAGCAATGCGAGAACAAAGAGTGTACACTTTTTCATGATGAATATGGTTTGAGTGAATAGATCAGTTCAGACATGGCGGTACCACATGAGCACCGCTCCAAATGCCGTAATTAAAACCAGCAGCACGGTAGCCATACGGATGGAATACCGCATGTGCCGGATAAACGTCTCAATCTCTTGCCGGAATTGCGGGTAACGCGGCAGAATTTCCTCTTCCAGTTTTTTTCGGTTAAAAATATGCGCCGCCCCGAACTCGACGCGATTGCGCACAAGCACGCCGTACACCTTGAACACCTTGGCGCGGAAGTAAAGGTTCAGGAAAAGCAGCGCAATAAAAAGGCCGGCGATGATGGAAACAAGAAGTATAAACATGGGTCGGATAGTCCTGTTTTCGTGACCTGCAAAAGTCATAAAAAATCGGCTCCAACCTTACTTCCTTTTCCGGCGCTTGTAATTTTCGAGGACGAATGAGCCCAGCCCTTCCAGTGAGGAATAAAAGGCTTTACCGTTGTTGGTTTGTGTAAAAGCCTCAACAAACCGGACGAGATAGGGGTCGCGCGCGATCATGAAAGTGGTGATCGGTACGTTGAGCTTGCGGCAGCGCATGGCCAGATTGAGGCAGCGGTTGATGATCTTGCGATCGAGCCCGAAGGAGTTTTTATAGTAGTTTTTGCCAATTTTCAGACAAGTTGGCTTGCCATCGGTGATCATAAAGATCTGTTTGTTGGCATTTCTGCGCTTTTTGAGCAGGTCGAGCGCCAGTTCGAGTCCGGCAACCGTGTTGGTATGGTAGGGACCGACCTGCAGGTAGGGCACGTCCTTTAATTCGATGGGCCAGGCATCGTCGCCAAAAACGATGATGTCGAGCGTGTCTTTGGGAAAACGGGTCTGAATGAATTCCGCGAGGGCGAGCGCAACTTTTTTGGCCGGAGTGATGCGGTCTTCGCCGTACAGGATCATAGAGTGCGAAATATCGATCATCAAAACCGACGACATCTGGCTTTGATTGTAGGTTTCGTGCACTTCCAGATCGTCCTGCGTCAGGTTGAATTCGTCGATACCGTGGTTGATATAGGCATTGCGCAGTGAATTGGTCACGGCCAGTTGTTCGAGGCTGTCGCCGAATTCGTAGGGTTTTACGTCGGCGGTATGTTCGTCGCCCTGACCGATGCTACTGGTATTGTGTTTGCCGCTTTTGGCTTTTTTCAGGTCGCCGAAAATATCATCCAGGCTTTTTTGCCGGATGCTGATCTCCAGTTTGCGGGTCGGTCCGGGGCCTCCTTCGCCATCGCCATCTCTGCGGATGTAGCCGCGCTCTTCCAGTTCACGGATGAAATCGGCCATGCCATATTCATCGGTGGTCAGTTTGTATTCCCTGTCCAGTTCGTTGAGCCAGGCCAGCGCTTCCGGTACGTCGCCGGAAGTGTACAACATCAATTCCTGAAAAATTTTGAACAGCCGGTCGAAGACCGATTGGTTGGGGTCGCCGGTATAGTCGGAAAAACGGAAGCCAATCATAGTTCGGTTTAACAGTTGCGCTGCTGCTTTGTTGCTCCGATGCCGGAGTAAAATCGCAGCCATTCACGCCCTCATTCCGCAATAATTTTCACACTTTCCTGCTTGCTTCTCCCGGCAACCAGATCGATGGTCTGTTCCCGGACGCCATCGTTGATCAAAACCATGGCCGTATTGGGCTCCGCTTTGCCAAAATCGTCGGCAAATACGGTGAGGTAGTGCTCTTTGCCGGGCGGCAGTTCGACCTCGAATTCGTAGGGTTTGGTCTTGAGGTAATGGTGGTCGAGTATTTTCTCGTTGTTGAGGTAAATGGAAATCACGTCGCCGTCTTCAATCTGGCTGTCCCAGATTTTGATTTTGACCTTTCTGCTTTTGACCTTAATGGTTTCATTGACCTGGACGTCGCGGCCGCCGATTTTCGAAGGCGGCTCCTGGGCCGGGGGCGGCGCCGACGGCGGTGTCGGTTTGGGCGTTTCTTTCGGTTTGGGCGGTGCGGCAACGGGCTTTTTTTCCTCGTCACAGGGAAGCATGCAGTTCCCGCCGAAGCGAATACTGAATCCGGGCCCCTTGGTTGAAACATTGCTCACCAGTATCACGTATTTTTCACCGGCCACGACGCGCAGCGGCGCCAGCCAGGCATTATCGCCGATATCGGCGCAGCCGGCGTCTTCACTGCTGTCGTTTTCGCCTTCGCGCAGTCCGGTTTCGCCCATGCAGGAACTGGTCAGGGCCCGGTCGGGGCTATCGCCCGCGGCCATACACCGCACGATTTGTTTGTACTGGCAATTGCCGTCGGCAGGCAGTTTGAACACGACAAAGTCGATATCGTCGTCGAGGCGGTGCGGTGTGATGGCGAATGTAAGCGTGCCGCTTTTTTTGACCTCGAAACGTATCCAGGTCGAGTTTTCTTCCGCCTGGCCAAAGTTGTCGCCGTTCATAAAGCAGGAGGTAAAATCCGCCTCCTGGTTGTTGGTTCCTTCTCCGCCGGCCCGGTCGATATGGTACACTTGTTTTTTACAAATTTCCATGGCCGTCCAACAATCGGCATTGGATTGACCCAGGGAGGAAAAGGCTAAAAACAACAGCGGAAAAACGGTTGTGCGTCGAAACATGAGGTTAGTTGCTTGATCCGGCTTGTAAAACGCAGGAATCGGGAAAAACGTTTGCGAAGCAGAAAATCGCTTTTACAACAAAAAACGCCGGACGACGAATCGCCCGGCGCTCCATTGTTGATGATGTCTTGAACAATGTTGGATGCCTTATTAACGCGCAACGGTGAGTTTCGTTACATCCGCCGTACCGGTATTTTTATTCTCAAGACGAACAAAATAGGCGCCGGCGGGCAAATTGGCAACATCCAGATAGTAGAAGTTGGTACCCGAACTCACCTGAACGGTATTGGCATACACCATCGAGCCGCCCAAACTGTGCAGGGAAAGGCGCGCCGGGAATGCGTAAGGGCTTTCAAAGGAAACTTCGGCGTTGTATGAAGCAGGATTGGGGAATACCTGCAGCGGTTTGACCGCCTGGGCAATCTCCCATGCTCCGGAAGTGCCGCCCCCGAAATAACAGTCGGGGTTCACCACGAAAGCGGCGTCGACCAGTCCGACTTTGGTATAACCATCGAACATGGTTTGTTCCATCACATAGCCGTCGGCGCCCAGCCAGTCTTGCAACAAGGTGGCAAACACTTGTCGGTAGTCGTGTTGGATGCCCTGCAACTGGTTGTCCTGGGTCAGGTTGGACAGGTTCACATTAGTGCCCAATACGCCTGCCTGGGCGTTTTTGCCAAACACAAACATGGGCGCCAGCGTACCGTGGTCGGTACCGATCGAGCCATTTTCCGCAGCGCAGCGGCCAAATTCGGAGAACGTACAGCCCAATACCTGTTCGGAAATACCCAGGGCTTCCAGGTCGTCGAGGAAGGCCTTGACGGCATCGGAGAGTTGAAGGAGCAATTCCGAGTGTACGCCCGTCGAGGTGTCGATCGGATCGGCCTGCGAGCTGTGGTTGTCAAACCCGCCCAACGAACAGAGGTAAATTTTGGTTTTGCAACCGCCTTTGATCATGCGGGCGATGGTCTTCAACTGGCTGGCCAGGTTGGTTTCAGGGTACGTAATGGCGTTGGAGCCTGCGTTGAAAACGTCGGTGATGCGCTGCGCATACAGATTTACGCTTTGCTCCACACCCATGATAAAGGCAAGTTCGTCGCCCTGTTCGGTGTCCGGTATATTCAGAATCGGCGCACCGCCGATGGTCTGTACCAGTGAGAAAAAGCCTGCGGGGTCCTGACCGCTCAGGTTGATGACGTTCTGGTGTTCGGTTTCGGTGTGAAAACCCAGGGAAGGGTTGGGGTCGCCCACCTGAATACCCAGCGGATCGGGCATGGTGGCCGTCGGGGCGCCTGTTACTTCGGGGTAGAATGCCTGCAGGGCACGACCCATCCAGCCCGAACCGATATTAAAATTCTCCGGGGTGCCATCGCCGCCAGTCAGCCAAAGGTCGGTGCTCTTGAAGTGCGACTGGTTGGGCTGCGCATAACCCACGCCTTGCACCAGTGCGAGTTGACCCTCGTCGTAGATTTCTTTAAAGCCGGTCATGGCAGGGTGCAGCCCGACCTGGTCGGCCGAGGGCAGCGTGGTGTCGAGATCGATGTACTTTTTGTTGCCGGTGTCGGATATCCGGATGGTGGGCCGCAGGTTGGCGTAGGTATCGTACTGATTGATCGGGATGACGGTATTCACGCCGTCGTTGCCGCCTTTGAGTTGAATGAGGACCAGTACGCGGTCTTCAACACCATCGCAGGTGCTGAGGATTTGTGCGAGACGTTGGTTGGCGTAGGCTTTCAAGGGGAAGCCGTTGACGACAAAAGGAGTGATGCCGAGCGGCGGTAGTATTTTTAGAAAATTACGACGTTTCATGATGGAAAAGATTTCAGAATGAAGGAATCTGATTGGACCGAGGGAATCATCAGAAGGTCTGATATTCAGGCGAATACATAATGGCGTTTATCAGGCGCTCCAGCGGGATCGTGACTTCGGTCGCGTTGTTGCTGGCCAAATAGTTTTGCCATTCGTAGGTCCAGTCGGCGGGGGGCAGGTTATCGAGAAAAACGTCGTTGAGGAAATAATTGAAGCGTTCGGCATCGACCTGTTCGGGCAAGAGGTACGAAAGCAGGTCTTGCACCACCACGTAGGGGTCTTCCGGATCGCTGACCACGCCGCTGTTTTTCAACCAGGGGGCGATGTTCAGTTTGGTGCCCAGGTTGCCATTGGGGTTTCCTCCGATCTGATACCGGCCCGTCAGCAACATCTGGGGCAATTTGTAGCGGGCGATGATCGTGCTGGAATTGAACCACTGGCGGTTAAAATCAGGGCTTTGATAATAAGCCGGATACCCGGCTACGTCGGAGGGGAAAAACAGCATCATTCCGCTCAATGCAAACATCCGGTCGATTACGCCCCGGGAATACAGCACAACGTAGTGCTGTGTATTTTGCGTGAGCGGATCGGGGATGGGCACGCCGAAGAAGGTCATGGCCTGCAGCGACAGTTCGAGCGGCGACTTGATCAGGCCGCCGACGATCTCGTCGGCATTGTCGGAGTCGTCCGTGTCGTAGAAATGCTCGCTTTTCAGGAGTTGTTCGAGCACAGGTTTGATTTCGTAATTGTTGTTGCGAAAGGTACTGGCCAGCGGAGCGATGATGTCGTTTTCGATTTCATCGGTAATCTGGCGGCTTACGAAGTAGCGATACAGGCGGCGGCAGGTGAATTTGGCCGTTTCTTCCTGTGCAAAAATCATATCCACAAAGGCATTCAATTCGGTAAACATGCCGGCCGAGTTGGTCGCGCCGGGTATTACGGTATTTTGGAAACGTGCGCTGAATTGTTTGGTTCCGGAATCGTGCAATTGCACACCTCCCGTACCGAAAAAGCTGGCGTCGCCGCGCGGAATGCCGGTTTCGGCATCGATCACGTTGCGGTTGAACCGCGTTCTGAATCCGGTGAAAACCCGGGCGGCCTGAACGATGTCGGCCTCCGTATAATTGGTATAATCACCGTCGCCTGCCTGCGGCCCCTTGCCGATTGTGAACAGTTCGAAAAACTCGCGGGCAAAGTTTTCATTCGGATTGCCTGCCACGTTTTCCTGATTGTTGAGGTAACGCAGCATGGTATTGTCCGTCACCATTTTGGTGGCCAGTTTTTTAAAATTACCCAGGGCGCCCCAGCGCAACAGGGCCAGGTAATCGTAATAATGTTGCGTCCCCAGCGTATTGGCCACTGTGACAAAATACTGGTGGAAGAAAAAAGTCATTTTGTGGCCGATGCCGGGGTCCTGAAGCGCCTCGTTGACCCACCAGCCCAACAACCAGCGACGCACCATAAAATCCTCCGCGCCAAAAGTGGTCGGGTCTACATACGGATTGATCCACTTGATGTTTTCTACCACATCGGTTGTGGTCGGATCGTCGTACACCGGCTGATCAAGTTGCTGCGGATACAGTTGCAAAAGAGAGGCGAGCGCTTCCGCAGCCGTTTTTCCCGCCAGTTCGTCGACTTTGGGCTTGGTGTACCTGAAGGAAGTGCGGCGTAGCAAATGTGCAGCGCGACGGTGACCCAACACGCCGGACAATGGTGCAAGTGATGCCATGTGGACTAAAATTGATTTGGTGAAGGAATAAGGATTGTTTTTGGGAGGAAACGAGTCCTTTGACCTGACTTCTCCCATCGGGTTTAACGAGGTGTAAAAAAAAGCCCTGCCGTTGACACGACAGGGCTTGACCAAACTATTTCCGACAGGGAAATAACGTCTATCCGGAAACCGGTTTTTAACTTCTGATCACATTGATTTTCATCACCTCTGCCACGCCGTTGAGGCGGTTTTCGAGGCGAATGAAATACGGCCCGGAGGGCAAATTGCGTACGTTGAGAAAATACTGGTTACTTCCTGTTTGTATCTGCACCTGCATACTCGATACCAGTTTGCCGCCAAGGCTGTGCAGCGTCAGGTTGGCGGGGAAATTGTTATCGCTGCGGAAATTGACCTCTGCCGTACTTACTGCCGGATTGGGGTACACGCTCAACCGGCGTTGTTCGCGCACCGGATCAAAAACCGATACGGCGCCGCCGATGTAGCAATCCGGGTTCACGACAAATGTGCTGTTGACCAGCGGCAATTTGTTGTAACCATCAAACATGGCTTGCTCCAGGGCATAATTGTTGGCGCCCAGCCAATCCTGCACCAGTGTGGTGAATACCTGCCGGTAATCGTATTGCGTGCCGTATACCTGACCGTCGTCGGTAACGCCGGCGAGGTTCAGGTTGGTGCCCACGACGCCTGCTTCGGCGCCTTTGCCAAAGATCAGCATGGGCGCCAGCGTGCCGTGGTCGGTGCCGTAGGAGCCGTTTTCACGCGCACAGCGACCAAACTCGGAGAAGGTGCAGGCCATTACCTGATCGGCGAGGCTCATGGCTTCGAGGTCGTCGAAGAAAGCTTTTACGGCCTCCGACAGATTTTGCAGCAAGGAGGGGTGCGGGCCCAGCAGCACGGAGTCGCCCGTTTGCGATCCGTGGGTATCGTAGCCGCCCATGGAACACAGGAAGATTTTGGTGCGGCATCCGCCTTTGATCAAACGCGCCACGGTTTTCAACTGGTTGGCCAGATCGGAGTCCGGATAGGTCAAGGCATTCGTGCCGGCGTTGAAAGTTTGCGTAATGCGTTGAGAATAAAGGTCTACACTGTTTTCTACCCCCATAATATACTCAAGTTCGACACCGTATTCCGAATCGGGCACGTTCAGGATGGGCGCGCCGCCAATCGACTGAATCAGCGTGTAAAACCCTTCGGGGTCCTGACCGCTCAGGTTGATCGAATTGAGGTGTTCCGTTTCGGTGTGAAAACCCAGGGAAGGGTAGGGGTCGCCCACCTGGATACCCAGCGGATCGGGGAAATCGGGCGTAGGCTCGCCAAGTACGTCGGGATACATGGCGTTGAGCGTACGGCCCATCCAGCCGGAGTGGATGTTGAAATTTTCGGGTGTGCCGTCGCCGCCCGACAGCCAAAGATCGGTGCCTTTGAAGTGCGACTGATTAATGTTTTCATAGCCTACGCCTTGTACGACCGACACCCAGCCTTTATCGTAAAGGTCTTTCATGGCGCCCATCACCGGGTGCAAACCCACCTGATCGGCGGCTGGCAAGGTATTATCGAGCGTGATGTATTTTTCAAGGCCGCTGTCGGGTACCCGGATGTAAGGCCGCAGGTTGGCGTAGTCATCGTACACGGCAATCGGGATAATGGTATTGATGCCGTCGTTGCCGCCTTTGAGTTGGATGAGGATAAGGGTGCGCTCTTCGACACCGTCGCAGGTGGAGAGCAGTTGCGCCATTTTACGGTTGGCGAAAGGCCGGAAATTGTATCCGTTGACCATAAATGGTGTCACGCCGGCCGAAAGTATCTGGAGAAAGTTGCGTCTTTTCATGTTGTTGAAGAAAGTTGGTCAGGCGGTTTGATACTCGGGAGCGTACATGATGGCGTTCACCAGGCGCGAAAGCGGGATTTTCACTTCCGAATCGTCGCCGGTATTAATGAAGTTGTCCCATTCGTAGGTCCAGTCGGGCGGCGGCAGTTGGTCGAGGAAAATATTGGTCAGGAAGTAGTCGAAACGATCTGCATCTGCTTCCTCTGGAAAGAGGTATTGCAGCAATTCTTTTACCAAGACATAAGAATCGGCCGGGTCGCTCACGACGCCACTGTCGCGAATCCAGGCAGCCACATCCAGTTTTGTGCCGATACTTTCCGACGATCCGCCGAGCACCTGGGTGCCGGTGAGCAGAATTTGCGGGAGTTTGTAACGGGCGATGATCGTGGCGGAATTGAACCAAAGACGGTTGTGTACGGGCACCTGGAAATAGCCGGGATAACCCGCCACGTCGGGCGGATAAAACAGCTGCATTCCTGCCTGGCCAAGCGCGCGGTTGACGACGCCCCCGTTCCAGAATGCCAGATAATGTTCGGCATTGGCACTGACGGGGTCGGGGATGGGCAGATTAAAGAAAGAAATAGAATGCAGGACCAGATCGAGCGGCGGCCGAATGAGGGCGCCCAGCGATTCGTCGTTGGGGTCGGTGTCGTCGGCATCGTAAAAATGTTGACTGGACAACAGCGCCTGCAGGACGGGCTTTACTTCAAAATTGTTGTCGCGGAAAGTCTGTGCAAGCGGGGCGATCACCTCGTTCTCCACCTCGTCGGTGATGGGGCGTGTGACAAAGTAGCGGTGCAGGCGGCGGCAAAAATTGCGCGCCGTTTCTTCCTGCGAAAACACGAGATCGACGAAAGCATTGAGTTCTGCCAACATATCGGCTTCCGAATCGCCGCCCGATTGCAGGGTCGTGTTGCCCAGGCGGTTGCTGAATGTTTTGGGGTCGAAATCGTGCTGGCCGGGAATACCCCTTCCGGAAGGCAACTGGGTGTCCGGATCGATGGCCTGACCGCGTTGCGTGCGGTTGAAGCCGGTGAATACCCGCGCGGCCTGTACAATATCGTCTTCGGTGTAATTGGTGTAATCGCCGGGCCCGGCTGCTTCGCCGGTTCCGATCGTGAAAAGTTCAAAAAACTCCCGGGCGAAGTTTTCGTTGGGGTTGTCTTTGAAATTCTGATCGTTGTTCAGGTAGCGCAACATGCAGTTGTCGAGCACGAGTTTGGTCGCCAGTTGTTTGAAGTTGCCCAGGGCGCCCCAGCGCATCAGCGCCAGGTAATCGAAGTAGTTGGCGTTGCGCAAGGTGCCGATTTGCACGACCATGTACTGATGGAAGAAGAAACTCATTTTGTGGCCGATGCCGGGATCGTGCACGGCCTCGTTGAGCCACCAGCCCATGACGTAGGGCAACAGTTGGTCGTCGTCGGCCGGGTCGACGCCGCCTGGCGGATTGATCCAGGTAGTGGCGCCAGGCCCATACACGGGCTGTTCCAGTTGCAGCGGATAAAGTTGAAGGAGAGCAGAAACAGCCTCTTCGGCCGACAGGGCGGCCAGTTCGTCGACCCGCTCTTTGGTGTAGCGGAAACTGGCTCTTCGCAAAAGGTGGGCTGCGCGCCGGTGTCCCAACGCGCCCGAAAGCGGATTAAGTGATGCCATGGTAAATCGATTTTGGATGAGTAAAACGATTGTTAGGTAGGGGTTGATGAGGGTTGATGAGGTTTATAAGGTTGATAAAAAGGGGTATTACCGCACTCGACAACTGACCCTTTTATCAACCTTATAACCCTCATCAACCCTCATCAACCTCCAAGATTAATCTTGCAATCAGATAACTACAGCGAAACAGGCAGGAATTTTTGGGAAGGCGGTTCGCGCGCAAGGCTGCGGCTTCGAACGGAGAGGGATTAAAGAAAGAACCACCTATTAATGCCAGACTTTTGAAAAAATTTTGGGCAACGGAAAATTTAAATGCAGGCTTTTGATTGCCTTTTGTTTTCGGCTTCAAAGTAAGGGTCACATAAAGCGGCAAAGAGGCTGTCTCACAAGTCGGGCCGACCCAAGATTGTAGAAATATCATTTCACGCAAAGTCGCAAAGCGCGCAAAGGATTTGCTCCTTTGCGCGCTTTGC
>JADZFP010000198.1 GCA_020849825.1 Saprospiraceae bacterium | reverse complement strand
CGCGATCCCAGGTCAGGTAGTGCTCATACAGGCGGTTCCAGTCGCGGTTGTTGCCGATCGTGGCTACGCCGCGGCCCTGGAGGGCGTTGATGGCCGTCGTTGCCTGGAATTTGCGGTTGGAGTTGGCGTAGTCGATACCGAAATTGAATTTGTAGTGGATACCGGCAAACAGATTCAGGTCGGTCGAGATGTTACCGAGTACACGGGTGGTGTACTGGTTGTCGTCGATGGCTTCCACCAGCGACACCGGGTTTTTGTCTTCAACGCTGTTGCTGATGGTGAAGAACTCCGTGGTTTCGCTGTACAGCGGATCGTTCGGGTCGGTGATACGCACCGGAAGGGTCGGGTTTTGTTTCAGCGCCGTCTGGATAAGGTCGCCTTCGTAACCGCCGGTTTCCGAGACGAATGCACGCTGGTCGCGAACGCTGGTCACGCCGAGATTCGTTGCAATAGTCAGGCGGTCGTTCAAGGCCATCGAATTGAGGCTGACGCGGCCGGAATAGCGGGTTGCGCCCGAGCGGTTGATGATGCCCTGTTCGTCCTGATAACCCAGCGACATGCGGTAGTTGGTTTTACCCGAACCGCCGCCGTACGAAAGGGCGTGGCTCATGAGCGGCGCCGTGCGGAAAATCTCGTCCTGCCAGTCGGTGCTGTAACCATAGTCCTGGTCGCCGGAATTTTGTTTTCCTTTGGCAGGATCATCGTCGGTAAACCCTTTGCTGCGGCGAGCGGCGCGCCATTCCTCGGCCGACATCACGTCGATCGGCTTGCGGAGCTGAGCCATACCGAAGTAGGTGTTGTACGTCAGTTCGCTGCGGCCTTCCTTACCTTTTTTGGTCGTGATCATCACAACGCCGTTGGACGCGCGCGTGCCGTAGATGGCGGCAGCGGAAGCGTCTTTGAGTACGTCGATGCGTTCGATGTCGTTCGGGTTGAGGAAAGCCAGCGGGTTTTTAGCCAAAGCGCCGTCGTAACCTGCGATGCCGCGAGCACCGTCGGGACGGCTTTCGAAACTGTTGATCGGAACACCGTCGACCACATACAGCGGTTCGTTACCCGAACGGATGGAGCTCGCGCCTCTGATACGCACCGAAGCGCCACCGCCCGGCTCGCCGCCGTTGTTGGTGATCTGGACGCCGGGGATGCGCCCCTGCATCAACTGCTCGGGGGTAGCCACGGGGCCGCGGTTAAAATCCTTGCTGGTGATGGAACCGACAGCGCCGGTAGCATCGCTTTTTTTCACGGTGCCGTAGCCGATCACCACAACTTCGTCGAGCACGGAGCCCGCCTGAAGCGCGATGTTCACCTCGTTGGACGTGCCAAGGGTGAAAACGGTTTCAGCATAACCCGTGTAAGCAAACCGAAGCTGGAGACCGCCAGCCGGAACTTCGACGGAGTAGTTACCTTCTACGTCGGTGGATGCGCCGCGCGTCGTACCAACTACGGATACAGTTGCGCCAATGAGCGCTTCGCCAGTCTCGGCATCAGTGACTTTGCCTCTGACTGTCCGTTGCGACCAGGCAACGTTGGCGAGCAGCAGCAGCATTGCCACCAACATCCCAGACTTGGTAAGGGTGTGCAAAAACTTTATACAAAAGTGATTGAGTTTAGTGAAAGAATATGATTCACACGAAGTAAAATCCTTCTTCAATGGTGTTGCACCTTGTTTCTTTTCGACTTAACTGATTGACTATCTTGAAAATAGGTGCAACGGATTAAAAGGCATCCGGGGGAACAGATATCTTTTATGTGTGCTCTTTACACTAAGACGGGGCTAAGGTAGCAATTCAATTTAGATTTGCACAATACCTTTTTTGACCAAGTTTTTACTGGCTAATCCGATGATAAAATTAATGATGTTTTGTTTTTATAAAAGAGACAAAATCAAACAATGGCTCCTGATCGTCAACGGGCTCGAAACCGCCCCTTCTCTTCGCTTTACCTTACCTTTGCGCAAACGCCTTTATTCATGTCCGACACACCAATAAAACGCCGTTTGCCGGCCGAATGGGAACCCCAAAGCGCCGTGCAATTGACGTTTCCCCACGAACACTCCGACTGGGCCGATTCGCTTTCGGAAGTCATGCCCTGTTTTTTACAAATCGCCGCCGCCGTCAGCCGTTTTCAGGACGTCGTGATCATTTGCCCCAATCCGATGGAAACCCGCGATTTGATCCCTGGTGATGATCGTGTGCAGCGATACAGGCTGCTCTGCATCCCTTCCAACGATACCTGGGCGCGCGACCACGGCGGCATCACCATCGAAGAAGACGGCCGCCCGGTTGTACTCGATTTCGTTTTTAATGGCTGGGGGTTAAAGTTTGCCGCCGACAAAGACAACCTCATCACCGGCGCCATGCAGCGCTACGGCGTTTTTAATGCGCCTGTCCGCCACGGTGGCCTGGTGCTTGAAGGCGGCGGTATAGAAAGCGACGGCCTGGGCACCCTGCTCACCACCGCCGAATGCCTGCTCTCGCCCAACAGAAATCCCCACCTTTCCAAAGAAGAGATCGAACAACGCCTGAAAGAATTGTTTGGCCTCCAACGCGTCCTTTGGCTGCACAACGGCTACCTCGCGGG
>JADZFP010000197.1 GCA_020849825.1 Saprospiraceae bacterium | reverse complement strand
TGCAGCAGCGACCTCTGCCATTTTGACAAAAAAATAACATTTTCCCCGCATGGAATGATATGTGCTGCCCTGCCCCATCGCGCCGCGAAAGCCCTATCTTTGCGGCCCGGAATTCAGGCGGCGTTTGCTGTCGCCGCTACTGCTTTTAACAACACCACCTTTCAAATACACATCGGACCATGTTTGGTTTATTGAAAAAACTGCTCGGCACAAAACAGGATCGCGACCTGAACAAGTACGAAGCGAACGTCGCCGAGATCAATCGATATTTTGCAGAATATCAGTCTCTTTCCCACGATGCCCTGCGCCAGAAAACCCTCGAGTTCCGCGAGCGCATCCGCGAATACCTCAAAGACGTCGACGCCGAAATTGCCCGCATCAACCAGCAGGCCATCGACACCGAGGACTTCAACGACAAGGACGCACTCTTCAAAGAAGTGGACGAATTGCGCAAAAACCGCGACAAAGCCCTCGAAGAAATACTGCTCGACATTCTGCCCGAAGCCTTCGCACTGGTGAAAGAAACCAGCCGCCGCTTCACCGAAAACCCCACCCTGCGCGTCACGGCCACCGAGCACGACCGCAACCTTTCGGCCCGGGGCAAATCCTACGTCCAGATCGAAGGCGACGAAGCTGTGTGGCACAATAAATGGGTGGCTGCCGGCGGCGACATCACCTGGAACATGGTGCACTACGACGTACAACTTATCGGCGGTATGGTGCTCCACGACGGCAAAATCGCCGAGATGGCCACGGGCGAGGGCAAAACCCTCGTCGCTACCCTGCCTGCCTACCTCAACGGCGTGGCCGGCGAAGGCGTGCACATCGTGACCGTCAACGACTACCTCGCCCGACGCGACTCCGAATGGGTGGGCCCGATCTACGAATTCCTGCTGCTCACGGTCGACTGCATCGACAAATACCGCCCCCACTCCCAGGAACGCATCGACGCCTACCTGGCTGACATCACCTTCGGCACCAACGCCGAGTTCGGCTTCGACTACCTGCGCGACAACATGGTGGTGAGCCCCACCGAACTCGTGCAGCGCAAACACCACTACGCCATTGTCGACGAGGTCGACTCGGTCCTGATCGACGATGCGCGCACGCCGCTCATCATCTCCGGCCCGGTCACCCGCGGCGCCGAAGACCAGGAATACGTGGAGCTGAACCCCAACGTCAAACGCCTTTTTGAGGAACAAACCCGCCTGGCCGCCAAATTCCTGGCCGATGCGCGCAAACAATTTGCCGAAGGTAAAACAGGGACCGACGAAGGACAGGCCGGCATGTCGCTCCTGCGCGCCCACCGCGCCCTGCCCAAGGCCCGCCCGCTGGTCAAATTCCTCAGCGAAGAGGGCGTCAAAGTGCATTTGCAAAAAACAGAGAACTTTTACCTGCAGGAAAACAGCAAACGGATGCCCGACGTGGACCGCGAACTGCTGTTTACCATCGACGAAAAAAACCGCTCGGTCGAACTCACCGAAAAAGGCGTGGAATTCCTCTCCCGCTTCAACAATGACTCCAGCTTCTTCATCCTGCCCGATATCGGCACCGAACTGGCCAAAATTGACCAGAACGCCGATCTCGACCTCAACGAACGCACCGAAGCCAAGGAACGCCTCTCGCAGGACTACGGCATCAAAAGCCGCCGCGTACACGCCGTGCAGCAACTGCTGAAAGCGTACACGCTGTTCGACAACGACAACGAATACATCGTGACACCCGAAGGTGAGGTCAAGATCGTCGACGAGCAAACAGGCCGTATCATGGAGGGCCGCCGCTACTCCGACGGCTTGCACCAGGCCATCGAAGCCAAGGAAAATGTGAAAGTGGGCGAAATCACGCAGACCTACGCCACCGTCACGCTCCAGAACTATTTCCGTATGTACCACAAACTCGCCGGTATGACCGGTACGGCCGAAACCGAGGCCAAGGAATTGTGGGACATCTATAAACTCGACGTGGTCGTCATCCCGACCAACCGCGCCATTTCCCGCAAAGACGAGGAAGACCTGGTGTACAAAACCGCCCGCGAGAAGTACAACGCCGTGATCGAGGAGATCAACCGCCTGCGCGATGCCGGCCGGCCGGTGCTCGTGGGTACGACTTCCGTCGAAATCTCGGAATTGCTCAGCCGCCTGCTCAAACTGCGCGGCATCGACCACAACGTACTGAACGCCAAACAACACCAGCGCGAGGCCGAGATCGTCGCCGAAGCCGGTCTGGCCGGCAAGGTCACCATCGCCACCAACATGGCCGGTCGCGGTACCGACATCAAACTCGGTCCGGGTGTAAAAGACGCGGGCGGTCTGGCCATCATCGGCACCGAGCGCCACGAAAGCCGCCGCGTCGACCGCCAGCTGCGCGGCCGCGCCGGCCGTCAGGGCGACCCGGGTACTTCGCAGTTCTACGTCTCGCTCGAAGATTCACTGATGCGCCTCTTCCAGAGCGACCGGATCGCCGGCCTGATGGACAAAATGGGCCATAAAGACGGCGACGTGATCCAGCACTCCATGGTCACTAAATCCATCGAGCGCGCACAAACCAAAGTGGAAGAAAACAACTTCGGCATTCGCAAGCGCCTGCTCGAGTACGACGACGTGATGAACATCCAGCGCGAAGCCATTTACAAAAAACGCCGCAATGCCCTTTTCGGCGAGCGCCTTGCCGTCGATATCAACAGCGCCTTCCTCGGCATTACCGAAGAACTGGTACACGTGCACCGCGAAGGGGGCGACTTCGAAACCTTCCGCCTCGACGCCATCCGCACGATCGGCGTAGACCCGGAAATGGATGCCGCCTGGTTCAAAAGCGCGCCGGCAGGTACAGTGATGGCCACATTCCAGCATCAGGTTTTCGACCTCTACCAACGCAAACGCCAGCAAGTCGGCGAACGCCTCCTGCCCATTATCAAAGACGTGCACGAACGGGAAGGCCACCGCTACAAACGGATCGTCGTGCCCTTCACCGACGGCAGCCTGGGCCTCAACATCTCGGCCGATATGGACGACGCCATCCGTACCAACGGCAAATCCATCATGCAGGACGTGGAAAAAGTCGCCACGCTCGCCATCATCGACGATGCCTGGAAAGAGCACCTGCGCAACGTCGACGACCTGAAAGAATCCGTCCAGGGCGCTTCTTTTGAACAAAAAGACCCGCTGGTGATCTATAAAATGGAGGCTTACAACCTTTTCGAAGGATTGATCGGCCATATCAATTCCAACGTCACCTCTTTCCTGCTCAAAGGCTCGCTGGCCCTGCCCGACGAAGACGCCTTGCAACGCGCCCAGCAACAACAAGCCGCTGCCGAAGCGGCCCGCCGCGCCCAGAACAGTCGTCTGAAAGCCAACAACCAACAGGCCATGACCGAGACCCAGCAGGCCGCCCAGCGCGCCGCCATGTCGGCCGGCCACAACGGCCCCGTACAGCGGGTACAGCCGATTGTGAAAGAAAAAGTGGTGGGCAGGAATGAGCCTTGTCCGTGCGGGAGCGGGAAAAAGTACAAGAATTGCCACGGGAAGTAACTATAGCGCCTGTAGCGCCGCTGTAGCGCCGACCTCCAGGTCGGCGAGCCTGAGAGAAGAAATGTGCCGCGATTTTTAGCCAAAGCTACTCTCGTTGATATTGAGATAAATACTGACCCGAGCAATATAGCATTATCGCGGGTGGTTTCTGCTCTCAGACTCGCCGACCTGTAGCGCCGACCTCCAGGTCGGCGATGCTGAGAGAAGAAGCATACCGCGATTATCAGCCAAAGCTCGTATCGGCGAATCAATCCGTCTCTTGTTCTCCGCATTCAGGAAAATCGCGGGTTGTTGCTGCTCTCAACTTCGCCGACCTGTAGCGCCGACCTCCTGGTCGGCGATGCTGAGAGAAGAAGCGTACCGCGATTATCAGCCAAAGCTCGTATCGGCGAATCAATCCGTCTCTTGTTCTCCGCATTCAGGAAAATCGCGGGTTGTTGCTGCTCTCAACTTCGCCGACCTGTAGCGCCGACCT
>JADZFP010000196.1 GCA_020849825.1 Saprospiraceae bacterium | reverse complement strand
CCAAGCTGGAAGTCGGGGAAACCTACCGGTATGGCGACCCCGGCATCAAAGACGGCTTTATTGCAGCCGACCTTAAACTGGCGGCGCTGGCCAGCAATGATACCACGGCCAAGTCCACTCAAATGGTAAAAGACACCTCCTACGTGTACCCGAACGGCCCCGATGGCCAACCGGATACAACCAAGCCGAAGGAGATGAGAATCACGGACCGCCCGGCCAATGCCGATATGAAAAAGGGTCCGCTGCTTACGCTCATGGCGATGAGCGGCTACGACCAAAGCGCCGTGCTGGCTTATGCCGATAAAAATAAAATGAAGACGATCTCGGACTACCTGTCCCGTCCCGAGGTCAAACAACTCTTCCCCGGTGATGTCGAGTTTCGCTGGAGCATGAAATCGGTACAGGAAACCGGCGAAGAAGCCGGCGGTACGACCGGTAAATACGAATTGTACGGCGTTAGAAAATTCCGCAACTCCGACAAACCGCGTCTCGACGGCTCCGTTGTGACCAACGCCAGCGCCCAGCCCGACCCGACAACCGGCGACGTAGGCGTCAGCCTGAGCATGAACAACGAAGGCGCCCGCACCTGGGCTGAAATGACGACCGTCGCCGCACAAAACGGCAATCGCGAGATCGCCATCGTGCTCGACGACGAAGTAGCCAGCGCCCCGCGTGTCATCAATCCGATCGAAGGCGGTGTCTCCTCGATCACCGGCAACTTCACACTCGAAGAAGCCCAGGACCTTGCGAATATCCTGCAGGTAGGTAAACTGCCGGCCGGTACGCACATCGTTCAGGAAAGTCAGGTCGGTCCTTCGCTTGGCGCCGACAATATTAACAAGTCGCTGATGACAATGCTTCTGTCGGTGGCCTTGTTGTGCGCCTTTATGTACGGCTACTACAATAAAGGCGGTGTGGTAGCAGTCGTTGCGCTGCTTGCCAACATCTTCTTTATCCTCGGCACCCTGGCTTCCATGGGTACGGTACTGACCCTGCCGGGTATTGCCGGTATCGTACTGACGCTTGCCGCCGCAGTGGACGCCAACGTAATTATTTACGAACGCATCCGGGAAGAGATTCGAGCCGGATTGCCTACTGCAAAAGCCATCCGCGAGGGTTTTGTACACGCTTTGCCGTCCATTATCGACGCCAACGTAACCACCCTTCTGACGGCTATCGTACTGGTGTACTTCGGTCTCGGCCCGATCAAAGGTTTCGGTACCGTACTGACCGTGGGTATTTTCACCACGATGTTCACTGCCGTACTTATGGGTCGTTACTTTACTGACTGGTGGTCGAACCGCACTGAAATGTCGTACAGTTTCCCCTGGACGGAAAAATGGCTGGTGGGCATCAATGTCGACTGGATGGGCAAGCGCAAAATCGCTTACATGGTTTCTGCCGTTTTCATCGGTATCGGCATTTTTGCCATGGTAACGCGCGGTTTCGAATTGGGTGTCGACTTTAAAGGCGGCTACTCCTTCAACGTACAGTTTGACCGCCCGGTGGATGCCGAACAATTGCGCGGCCCGCTTACGCAGGCATTTGGCGGCGCCAACCCGATCATCAAATCGGTGAGCACCAACAATACCCTGAACATTACGACTGCTTACGGTATCGACGACCGCAGCGGTACGGCCATGGACAATGTAATTGCCAAATTGCATGAAGGTCTGAAAGCCGGCGGTGTGGATGTGCCGCTCAGCGAACTGAAAAAGACGGATTCGGCCGGAACGCATATTATTTCCTCCAGCCAGGTAACTGCTCTGGTAGCAGACGATATCCGCGCATCTTCTTATAAAGCCGCGGCCTGGGCATTGGCTGCCATCTTCCTTTACCTGCTCATTCGTTTCCGCCGCTGGCAGTTTTCGCTCGGCGCTGTGCTCTCGCTTGCACACGACGTTTTGATTACGCTTGGCTTCTTTGCCTTGCTGCACGGTATCGTACCCTTCTCGCTGGAAATCGACCAGGCAATCATCGCCTGTATCCTGACGGTAATTGGTTTCTCCGTCAACGACACGGTAATCGTTTACGACCGTATCCGCGAATTCATTAACCTTTATACCGGACGCCCCAAACAGGAAGTGCTCAACGCGGCCATCAACACCACGCTGAGCCGTACCTTGATCACTTCGGGTACTGTTATTTTCGTCGTGTTGCTGCTGTTCATCTTTGGTGGCAGCGCGATCAAAGGTTTTGCCTTCGGTATGTTGGTGGGTATGATTTTCGGTACTTACTCCTCGGTATTCGTCGCATCGGCACTTGTCGTCGACCTTACCCGCGAAGAAGTACTGGCCGGTAAAGCAGTGGAAGCTGCGCCTGCCAAAGAAGCCGAGGCGCCTGCCAAAGCATCGAAGAAGGCGGCTGCGAAATAAACTATCTGCGTATCAATCTTCGGGTTGGTTGACATAAAAACGTCGCTTCGGTATACCGGAGCGACGTTTTTTTTGGTGGCGATTTTGCTAGTTTGCCGGGAATTTCAATTTAGAGGCTGGTATCATGACAAATTTATTCCAATACGAGCGCCGTCAGCACCCTCTTTTGCCCCGGCATAAATACTACGGAAGGCTCGCAAAAAGCCTGATGGCGGGTGTTATCATCTTGTCTGCCAGTTTACTGTTGGGTACGGCTGGGTACCATTATACCTGTTTTACCGACTCGACCAGGACAATTCCCTTGGGTTGGCTCGACAGTATGCTCAATGCCGCCATGATTCTTTCCGGCATGGGGCCTCTGGTGCCCGTTGAACAAATGTCGAATTGGGGCAAGTACTTCGCTGCTGCTTATGCCATATTCAGCGGTGTGGTCTTCATTTCCACTATCGGGATTATTCTTGCTCCGGCAGCACACCGGATGTTGCATCGTTTCCATTTGGATGAGGAAAAGAAAACCCCTGGCGACTTGTAACAGCGCGCCAGGGGTCTCAGTATCTGACAGAACGAAATAGTTACTCTTCTTTTTTCTTGCGACCGCCTTTTTTGGGCGCTTCTTCGGCAACCGGCGTTTCGCCGGGTTCTGCCTGATCGGTGTTTTCGGCTGGTTCAGTAGCCGGTTCGGTAGCCGATTCGGTTTTTTCTTCTGTTTTGCTCTCTTCTTTTTTGTTCAAAGTTTCGAGCACTTCATCGGCTTTTTCAGCCAGTTGTTCGAGCATTTCGCCCGCCTTTTCTCCCAAAACGGAGCCGACGGCTTTGGCTGTATCGACGACGTCTTCCAGTGTTTCGCCTACTACGGCGCTGAGGGCGTCGAAGAGGTTGTCGCCGGAAGCAGGTTCTTTATTTTCAGCGCCTTCGCTTTCCGCGGCAGCCGGCTTGGTTTTAATCTCAGCGGCGATTTCCGACTTTGCCGCTTCTTTTGCCGCCTCCATTTTTTGGCGTTTTGCCTCTTTGTTCTTGGCGTTATCGATCTGACGCTGCACGTCGTTGCGGGTCTGCATCATTTCGGCCAGTTTTTCGCGTTTGGAGGCGATCCGCTCTTCCACCATTTTAATTTTGGCGCTGCGGAGTTGAGCTTCGAGTTGGCCTTCGGTGGCAGCGACTTTTTTCTGTTGGAAATTCAGTTCGTCTTCATCGCGGCGAATGCTGTCTTCCATTCGGCGAACGGCATCCATGAGGCCGCTGAGACGGCGTTCGTGGCGCTCGACGATGGAGCCTTCATTGACCGAGGCGCCAAATTTGCGGGCTTTTGCGGCCTTGAAAGCGCCATCGAGGCGGGTCCAGAGTGCATTGCGGTGCTCATTGCTCATTTTGGCATCGCGGTATTTGCGCTGCATTTGTTTGAGGTCTTCAAACACGGAATTGAGTTTATTGCCCCCGGCGGCAATACGGGCTTCAACGTCTTCGAGCGATTTGTTGAAATCGTCGAACACTTTTTGGGATACCGTCATAAACTCGTCCTGCACCCGCGAACGCATTTGTTTGAGCACATCGAACAAGGCATTGATATTGTCGCGCAGGTTGTCGGCGTGTTCGCGGAAGAGATTGCGGTCGCGGGCCTGGTCCTGTACTTTGTTCCAGAAACTGCGGAGGTTGTCCCACAGGTTGTGGTCGTAAGCGCCCAGGGCTTCGATTTTTTCCTTGAATTCGGCGAGTTCCTGCTGATAGGCGGCGTGTAATTTGGCCGAGAGGATGGCGAAGTGCCACTCCGTCTGGGCGCGCTGAATGATGTCGGTTCGGTCGACTTTCAAGTCTTCAGGCAACAGGTTTTCTGTGACGCTGAGTTCGCGTTCCAGCGTAGCGTAACCTTCCGGAAATTCGACTTCGTTGCCGTTGCGCCATTGGTTCATCATTTGTTCGACAAATTCTTCGGTAGCGACGGCTTCCGGGAAAGTGTACAGCAGCACTTTGTTGGTGGCGGCCTGAAGTTCCAAGGCGATGAGCACTTTTTCGTCTTGTGCGTTGGCTCCCCAGATAACTACTTTGTTCTTCATGTAAGCAGCATTGACTATCCCGCCGGGGCGGGTTCTTGTGGATGTTTTACCGTGCAAAACTACACGCTGACGGCTTCTTTTTTAGTTTTTGGTTTTCTTACTTTCAAAATACCGCGTTCCAGCAGGTATTCGGCGATCTGAACGGCATTCGTTGCGGCGCCTTTGCGCAGGTTGTCGGCTACGATCCAGAGGTTCAGGGTGTTGGGCTGGCTTTCGTCGCGGCGGATACGGCCGACAAACACCTCGTCGCGGTCGTGCGCATCGAGCGGCATCGGGTATTTCAGTTGTGCGGGATCGTCGACTACTACAATGCCCGGTGCTTTTTCCAGTATTTGACGTACTTCTTTAAGATCGAAGTCGCGTTCGAATTCGACGTTGACGGCTTCGGAGTGACCGCCAATAACCGGTACGCGTACCGTGGTGGAGGTAACCCGGATGCTGTCGTCGCCCATGATTTTTTGGGTCTCGTTGACCATTTTCATTTCCTCCTTGGTGTAGCCGTTGTCGGTAAAGACGTCGATATGCGGCAGCAGGTTGAGGTCGATGGGGTAGGGGTATGCCTTGTCGCCGGGTTTGCCCTTGCGCTCGCTCATGAGTTGGTTGACGGCTTTAACGCCGGTACCCGTGACCGACTGGTAGGTGCTGACCACGACGCGTTTGATCGTGTAAGCATCATGCAGGGGTTTCAGCGCGACGACCATCTGAATGGTTGAGCAATTGGGGTTGGCAATGATCTTGTCTTTTTTTGTCAAAATATGGGCATTGACCTCGGGTACTACAAGCGGCCGATCGGCCTCCATGCGCCAGGCGCTGGAGTTGTCGATGACGACGGTTCCTTGTTCGGCAAATTTCGGCGCCCATTCTTTGGAGACGGAACCGCCGGCAGAGAAAATGGCAACATCGGGTTTTTTGGCGACAGCGTCGGCCATGCTGACGATCTTGTATCGCTTGCCGTTGAACCGGATGGATTTGCCCACCGAGCGTTCGGAAGCGACGGGTATGAGTTTGGTGACGGGGAAATTGCGCTCCTGCAACACCTGGAGCATTTTGGAGCCAACGAGGCCGGTTGCGCCTACGACCGCTACTTTCATGTCTGAAATTGGATCAATTAGTTGTGAAACAGTTGAATATCGGGCCACAAAGATAGGGGTTTAAACGTGTAAATGGGGGGATTTCATATTACTGCAAATGTTGGGTGGCCGACAGTGTCCAAGTTGTTATTTTTGCCGCGTTTTTTTGATTAAAACCACTTTCACCCCCCTGTCATGTTCTCGCTCATTCATAAGGAAGGCCGGTCTTTGTTGCTCGTATCATTCCTGATATTCACTGCTTTGTGTGTCTCTTCCTTTTACTGGTTCCCGCTGTTGTTTTGGCCCCTGGTCGTCGTAAGCGCCGTGCTGTTTCTGTTGTTCCTTCAGTTTTTTCGCAACCCGCCCCGGTCGGTACAAGCGACCGACAACGGTGTGGTACTGGCGCCCGCCGACGGTAAAGTGGTGGTGATCGAAGAGGCTTTGGAAACCGAATATTTTCAGGAAAAACGCCTCATGGTCTCCATTTTCATGTCGCCGGTCAATGTTCACGTCAATCGCAATCCGGTCGGCGGATCGGTACCCTACTTCCGTTACCACCCTGGCAAGTACCTGGTGGCCTGGCACCCGAAAAGCAGTACCGAAAACGAGCGAACCACGGTCGTATACGATACCGGCTCCGCACAAATCCTGATGCGCCAGATCGCCGGAGCACTCGCCAAACGGATCAAATGGTACATCGGCGAGGGCGATCGGGTGGTACAGGGCGCCGACATGGGCTTTATCAAATTCGGCTCGCGGGTCGATTTGTACCTGCCGCTCGACGCCAAAATAGAAGTGTCGCTGGAACAAAAAGTCAAAGGCAACCGGACAATTATCGCTCGGCTTTGATCCGTTCAGCCCCAATAGCGCGCAAACACAGCGTACAACATTGCGATATTGCTCAATAAAATGACGCCGTCGGCGACTTTGCCGGGAACATCCCGCCATTTCCTCAAAACTGCATTGCCGAATGCCAGGCCAAAAAGCGGTACAATGGGAATGAAGTAGCGCCCCTGCCAGTTGGTCAGCGCCGGCGCCCCGACCGGGCACCAAAGCGCGTACATGGTGATTGCCCAGAACAACACACTGGCAAGCCCCGTGGCTATTAAAACTATTCTTTGCAGACGATCAAGCCCAGTGGTCTCCGAGCAAAAGGCCATTAAAAGCCCCAGCCAGAGCAGGGCCATACACCAGCCCGGCAGGTAATTTTTCTCCCAGCCGAATTTGCCGACAAAATGCGCAGCCGTAGATGGGGCTGAATCGAGGACCGACCGGGTTACAACGCCCGCAAATTCAAAGGGGTGATGCAGCACGTAACTGAACTGCCGCTCAGGATCGACACCGGGATTAAGCGTTTGTTCGTCGCGTAGTTCCGGGGCGTATTGGTCGTAGGGTACAAACCACCGGTCGGCGAGCCGCCCCCACACAAGCGCGCCTGCAAGCATAAGCAGCAAGGGCACGGCTACCCGCGGCAGCAGTTTGTTCCATTTTTCCTGCAGCCAGGGCAGGGCAAACAGGGCGAAGAACGGCGCCAGAATCAGTTTGTTGACCGACAGCAACAATCCGCTGGCCAATGCCGCGCCCTCTATTTGCCGCTTCGACGTGCTGCTGACGGCCCAGGCGATCAGCCAAAAGGCAAGCCCGTTGCTGCTCACATCGGCGTTGAGCGTGCAGGCAATAGCCAGTGAAGCCGGTAAAAGCGCCAGGGAAGCCAATCCCTGCTTATGAAAAGGAATCAGGCGCAGCGCGGCCGCAACCAGCGCGATCCAGCACAACAGATTGAACAAGCGGGCGATATAAAAAATCAGCAGCAGCCGGTCTGTCAGCAGGCGCCCCAAAACGATACCTGCCGCTTGGGGCACATAGGCCGTCGGGGCGTAAATGGCCGTATTGGGAAAGTCGGTAAAACGCCGTTCGGATTCGTCGATCCGAAGGTCGTATGCCGCGCCGATCCTGCTGAAATGCAGGCGGGCGGCAGGGTTGTTTTTCAGGTAAATAAACTGCTTCGTCAGGCTGTCCAAAGCCGCTGGCAATTCGCCACCCAAGCGATTTCCGTCTTTGATTTCCGGCGTCAATTTACCTTCGCTCACCTGCCAGGCCCTGTAAAAATGGTTGTATTCGTCGGGCGACTGGAACGGCGGTGTCAGGAATGCCAGCAGGCTTCCGAAAAACAGGGCAATAAAAACGAAGTTCCGGACAATCATTGGCGGATGGTGCTTGGCCTTGCCGATTTTTGTGGTAAAAGTCTGCAACATGACGATAAACCTGCTTTCTTCGCTTCCTAAATTTATAAACCATGGAAACACTCCGGATAGCCCTGAAAACGCCCCTTTATCATTTTCCCGCCGGCTCGGTGTTCGAGGTTTCTGCCGAAACGGTGGTGCAGGGCTGGGACGACGACGAACGGGTGCGCGATCGGCAGAATTTTTCCGGTAAGACGGCCTATGTTTTGCCCGACGCCGGCCGGGGGCGGGCACAGGAACTGTCTGCCAGAGACGTGGTCGTTTGCCCCGAACATATTTTTGAAGGTAAAAATCTGCTTTTGGGCGAACCCATGATCACCGCCGTTCAGACCCGCCGTGAAAACGATCCGGATGCCGTTGCCGAGCCGCCTTGCGGAGTGTTGAAAGAACAGCAGGTCAGTCTGGTTCCTCAAACTGCACTCAAACGCTGGGGTATCGTGATTGATTTGCCTCCGTTTCAGGAAGTCGCTGAAAAGATAGTCCTGCGGGATGCGCTACGCGATGAACAGGTTATGGAATACGTTTTGCGCAATTATTCGCACAAAGACACCCGGCTCGACTGGGACGTGTCGGATCTTCGCCCCGGGTTTTACGAACTGCTGGTTTGTTTTCCCTGCAATTGGGTACATGCCATTCGATTTGTCAAAAAATTTCCCATGCTGGTTGATCCCGACAACATACCGCCCGCTCCTGAAAAAACCTGGCAAAAACTGGGGCGGCAAATACTGGAGGCAGTCCTGCCTCCGGCCATGCAGGAGCAATTGTCCGGAGGCAGCAATGACGATTTGCGCAATCAGGCGCTCGACTTTTGTCTGGAATGGGGCGAAATGTTCAACAAACCCACACAGGAACGAATGATGGCCCGGCATCCTCAACTGACCCGCGAAGAGGCCGACGACCTGGACCGCCTGGCAAGGGAGGTGCGT
>JADZFP010000195.1 GCA_020849825.1 Saprospiraceae bacterium | reverse complement strand
TGCATACGATCTTTTGACAGGCCAAATGGTTCCGCTTTTTAATCCTCGTAAGGATTTATGGAATGATCATTTCAGATGGAGCATCGATTTCAGTTGGGTAATCGGCTTGACACCGTCCGGTCGCGCCACAATCGACAGGTTAAGGTTAAATAGGGAAGGCCTCGTGAACATGCGAAAAGTACTTGCGGAAGCAGGAAAACATCCACCACTCCACTGACGGCCAATTCGACGGGCGACAAATTCGTCCGACGATCCCTCGCCACTTCGTCCGACGAATTTGTCGTCGGACGAATAACAAACCCACCCTCCGCATAAGCGCCGGATTAAAATTTGCCTTGCAGCTGTATTACCTTTGCCCCAAAATCGGTTTTATGAAAACGCCTACCCTCGCCTTCTTCCTGTTGCTACACTTTTTGACGACAAATCCCCTTCACGCCCAGCTCCATTTTTTCCCCGAAGAGATCATCGTCAACGCCTCCACGCTCAACCTGCGCGACAAACCCGACAAATCGGGCAAAGTCGTGGAAAAACTGTCGCGCGGCGCCGCGCTTTCTCTCGTCGAACTGGCCAACGGCGGCGAGTACGTGGAAGTGGACAGTATCGCCGGGTATTGGGTAAAAGTGCAGTATAAAAACAAAACCGGCTACGTATTCAGCCACTACCTGACGGGCGCCTGGAACCTGTACCAGGAAAGCGACGTGTTCGACCGCCCCCTGCCGCAACTGAACTGGTACGGCGTGTACATACGCGATTCTTTCGCCGACGAGCTGCGGAAAATAGAGGTACGCCTCGAAGAAGAATACATGGACTTTTTCGGCCAGAATGTCAATCTGCTGAAAACCAATCAAAAAGAAAAAAGCAAATTCATCGTGGCCACTTCCGCCGCGCTGAAACCGGGTTTGGTGAGCAACCTGGGCGTTTATGATCCCGGCGCCCTGTACATGAGCAGCGAGCTCTCGCCCGGCGCCATGATCCCCATCCAGCCCGGACAGGAGATGAGCGATACCATCCCGGTCGACACCCGCTACCTGGCCGCTACCGGTTGCGCGCAATTCGAGGATTCAGACTTCGTAAAGATCAGCGGATACCGCCTCTACGCCATGGAGTTTCAGCCGAACGGCCCTTCGCCCAAACAAGACATCACCGGCTGGGTGCAACCCGAAGAAGGCTTGAACCCCGCCGTCAGCCTGGTCTGGTTCGGCGACCTCGACGGCGACCGCAAACCCGACGCCATCATACAGGACGCCCCTTTCGAGTCTGGCGCGCGCATGTCGCTGTTCCTGTCGTCCAAAGCCCGGAACGGGCAGTTTTTACACAAAGTGTGCGAGTATTTTTATCCGTATGATTAAAAATGAAAACCGTACCCGAAAAACACGGCCTTCATGCCAAAAACGCTCAGGCCTGAAAGCATGACGCCGAGCATGATCAGGGCAAATGGCACGTAAACAGCCACCTTCACAAAGCGGTGGTTCCAGGGCAGGTGATGCATGAGTGGCAACAGCAGGAAGGCCAGACACAAGCCGAAAAACGAGATCTGGAACATCCACAGGGCCAGCAGCGTAAATAGAATACCCACCCCGATTTCAAAACCCTGTACGATCCTCGTGTCGGGATGGCTTTTGGCCAGAAATTGCGTCCAGGTATCGCGCAGTTTTTTAAATGACCAGGTGTTTTCGCCGTTATTTTTGGTCTGGTAGTCTTGCTGCTGCGTATCCCCGGTCACCAGGAAAAACGCCTTGCCGGAAATCAGGTAAGCGATCACGCCGATAGACGATAATGGCGACAATGCCGCGTACAAGGCCGTGCTGTGGCTTAAAAAACGGAACAACTGCGCTGGTTTATTGGCCAGGGCCACCACAAAACTCAATACCGGCGCAAAAAAAGTAAGCAGGGTGATGGCAAAAAAATCCCAGTCGTATATGACCTCGAAACCCGGACTGAGCGCCAAAATGGGTAACAGAAACTCCTGTCCGCCCAACACAAAAGTCAGATCCTGCCGGTAGCCGAAAAACATGGGCAGCACCAGGTTGGCGTTCAGCATGAACAAAAAATAGACCAGGGTAAGCGGCAGATTAAGGGTGGGAAACAGCACGTCCAGTTTTTCCGTCCAGGAAATATTGCGCGCCCGCAGCAGCCAGCCCATCTTTTTGTGCAGAAACTCGCTGGTACCCCGCGTCCATTTTATATGCCGGATGCGGAAAGCGCGCACCGTGTCGGGAAAATCTTCATAACAGATCACTTCTTCGACAAATCGGCCGCGGTAGCCTTTTTCGCGGATATGGATGGCAAAACCGAGGTCTTCACTGACGATGTCGGGAAACCCGCCAATTTCTTCCCAGCACTTGCGGCGCAGGAGTGCGCCATGGCCCAGAAACATCACAAAACCATAGTCGTTGCGCAGCGGCTGGTACCATTTCCAGTGAATATCGAGGCCCACGCCGAGCGATTTGGCCAGGGCGCTCTGGCTGTTTGGGGTGGCACGGTGATTGGCCTGCACAAAACCGCAGGTAGGGTCGTTTTCCATCACCGGCACTAATTTGGACAGAAAATCGGGCGGAAGAACCTCATCGGCATCGGCGATGGCGAAATACGGTTCTGTCGTGGCAGCCATGGAAAGGCCGTAGTTCATGTTACCCGCTTTAAATGCTTTGCGGTCGGGCCGGCGAATTACCCGCACCCGTTCCGGAAACCGTTGGGCAAACTGATCCACCAACTGTTTAAATTTTTCATCCGTACTGTCGTCGAGCATATATACAGTGAAATTCGGGTAATCCTGATTAACACAGGATAACACACTCTCTTCCACAAAATCGTTGCAGGTCGTGTATAAAATAGCGACCGGAGGGTTAATGTGGTTAATGTGGTCAATGTGGTCAATGTGGTCAATGTGGTCAATGTGGTTAATGGGGTTAATGGGATTGATTGCGGCTGCGGGTTTGGCGGGGGCCCATTTCCGCATCAACTGGTACCAGACGGCAAAACCGACGATAGCGACGTTGTATATACCATACAACCAGGCAAAATCGATAAATCCGATAAACAGCCAGAGCGCCAGTTCGCTGGCCCAATTATAGGCCATATCGAGCAACAGCAACAGCCGGGGCTGAAACCAGACCAGGGCGAGCAACCAGGCGCCGAAAACGGTCAGATAAAGGGTGGGTTTCGGCGACATAGCCATCGGGCGGGTCTGGGAATGAATTTTATGATCATTTAATACGGCAACCGGATGCAAAGGCAGGGAGGCCGGTTTCGGAACGGCATGGATTTGTGTCAATGGCGTACTCATGGTGAATAGCGTTTTTAATTGAAAGGATTACAGCGCATTGTGAAGTTTGACAAGGATCGGACCCGGCCAACAGAGACCAATTGACCCGAACCCTCTTATTTCAAAGCCTTTAATCTATTTTTCCAGGCGGAGTTTTATACCTGCCGCGGCCACGGTCAGGTCGGCAAACGGTGTTCGTTCCCAGCGAAACGTCAGCTGCCCCCAGACGACCTGGCTGAGGGGCAGTATGGCCGTCATATAGCTGCCGATAATTTTTCTGTCTTTCGAGTCGGCGGGGCTGATGCCAGATTTGCCGTACATCAGTCCGATGTTCAGTTCGTAACCGCTCGACGCCCGCAACTGGTTGTTGAGCATAAACCGGTTCTCCGTACGCGGAGCGCCTTCCACGCGGGAAAGGAAATAATAAGGCTCCAGGGCATACCAACGCGTGAGCGGGACCCGGAAGCCGCCGTACGCCAGCCATTCGTTGGGCGCCTTATCGCTCCAGCCGTAAAAACCGCCGGCTTTCACCGACATGCCGTTGGCCAAAAAACAAACCTGTTCGCCACTGAATATTTGCTGGTTCACATTGTCGGGCAACAGACGGGCGCCGTATTCAAGCCGGGTGGCGAATCTTTTATCCCATGCGGAAACCGCACCGACCGACAGCGCCTGGGCTTCCTGGTTGGCTCTCACCAATGCTGCGAGGTCGGCGGTGAGGGAATTGTCGTACTTCAGGTACATCCGCAGTTTCCGGCTTACCTGGCCGCTGAGTTGAAGGGTGCGCAGGCTGAATTTCTTTTCTCCGTCAGTTGCCGAATAACCGGCCCAAACGTCGAATTCCAACGGGGCGGCAGCGCCATAAGTGCTTTTCAGCAGATCATTGGCGATCCGGTTAGCCGAATCGATCTGCAGGGCGCTGCGCAGGGCGATCCGGGCTTTTTTCACTTCGTGCCGGCTCAGATAGGCCTGCGCCAGCGCAATCCGGAATTCCGTTTCGCCGGGAAATTTTTGGGCCAGATCGAGGAAGTAGTTGATGGCCGTAGCCCCATCGCCGGCCCAGAGGTGCACGTATCCCAAGCCTTTGAAAGCTTCGACGCTGTTGGGCTGCGACAGCCGCAGTTTTTCAAACGCGCGTTTGGCCAACCCGTAGTTCCCCGACCAGGCATAATTATAACCCTGGCCGACAAGGGCTTCCGTCGAATTGGGATCGAGCGCAAGTGCCGCCTCGAACTTCAAACGGGCTTTATCATATTGTTTGCTCCAGGAGTAATTGTAACCGGCCCCGGTCAGGGCGTCCAGATTATTGGGCTGTTGGGCGAGGATACGCTCGTATTGCGCCTCCGCCCCGGCGTACTGACCGGAAGCGGCCAATTGTCGGGCCTGCGCGAGTTCTTTTTCAATATTGCCCGATTGTGCGAAAGCGGATTGCACAAGTAAAAACAGGAAGGACAGGTACAGAAACTTTGCTTTCATGCCAGATTGAAATTTGTGTTCAACTGGCTCAAAAGTGGCGGCAGCGGATGTCGCAAAAAAAATGAAAGGCGCTGAACGGGGAGAATTCAGCGCCCAAAGGGTAGTAGCATGACGTTCAGACCGCTACGGCTGAGGCCCGAAAGGGCTAAATAAATCGGCCCTGGAGGGCCTTATGCGGGGCGACATAACTGCCGGGCCGCTTACACAAACCGGTTCAGCAAATTCTCAAACATCTCCTGCTTGCCGCTGCGTTGTGCCGGTTCGCCGTTGCGGCGGGCTATTTCTGCCAGATTCTCCAGCGACAACTGTCCTTTTTCAAATGCTTGTCCCTCGCCGCTGTCGAACGAGGCATAACGTTCGCGGCGCAATTGCCGGTAAGCCGATTTTTCCAAAATAGCGTCGGCCGCGAGCAGCGCCCGGGCAAACACGTCGATGCCGCCGATGTGCGCGTGGAACAGGTCATCCGGGTCGGTGGAATTGCGGCGCGTTTTGGCGTCGAAATTGACCCCGCCGCCCTGCAAACCGCCGGCTTCGAGGATGACCAGCATGGCCTCTGTGATCTCGTACACGTTGTTGGGGAATTGGTCGGTGTCCCAGCCGTTCTGGTAATCGCCGCGATTGGCGTCGATGCTGCCCAGCATGCCGGCGTTGGCGGCTACCTGCAGCTCGTGCTGGAAGCTGTGCAAAGCCAGCGTGGCGTGGTTCACTTCCACGTTCAGTTTGAAATCTTTGTCCAGGCCGTATTCACGCAGGAAGCCGATCACCGTGGCGCAGTCGAAGTCGTACTGGTGTTTGCTGGGGTCCATGGGTTTCGGCTCTATAAAGAAGTTACCGGTAAAGCCGTTTTTGCGTGCATAGTCTTTGGCTGCATCCAGAAAACGGGCCATGTGGTCCAGTTCGCGTTTCATGTCGGTATTTAGCAGCGACTGGTAGCCCTCGCGCCCGCCCCAGAACACATAGTTTTCGCCGCCCAGGGCGATGGTCAGGTCGAGGGCCATTTTCACCTGTGCGCCGGCTTGGACCAGCGCGGCGAAATCGGGGTTGGTGGCAGCGCCGTTCATGTAGCGCGGGTGACTGAACAGGTTGGCCGTGCCCCACAGCAGCCGCACGCCGGAAGCGGCCATTTTTGCCCTGGCGTAATCGCCGATGGTATGCAGGCGCCGCTCGCTTTCCGCCAGGGTGTCGCCTTCGGCGATCAGGTCGAAGTCGTGGAAACAGTAATACGGCAAACCCAGTTTGGTAATAAATTCGAACGCGGCGTCCATTTTGTCTTTGGCCTGCTGCACAGGGTCGGTTGCACGGAGCCAGGGAAATGCCTTGGTACCGGGGCCGAAAGGGTCGCCGCCGGTACCGCAGAGGGTGTGCCAGTATGCCACGGCGAATTTGAAGTGTTCGCGCATGGTTTTTCCGGCTACCACCCGGCTTTCGTCGTAGAAGCGGTAGGCCAGCGGGTTGTCGGTATCGGGGCCTTCGTAGCGGATACGGCCGATGCCGGGGAAATATTCGGTTTCGCCGAGGGTGGTGTGGATGGTGTTTGCCATGTTTTCTACTGAACAGTTGATTCTGTGCGCTTCGTTTGGTATTAAATTTTTACCATTCGTTAGGCAAAGTTATTCCAATTTTTGGACTTGAATAGTATATGTGTCCAGCTCTGAGTAAATTATAATATAATAATTCCCACTTGGAAATCCCTCCACATTTAGTTGAATAGTAAAGTCTTGCCCGCTTAGCCATATCGATTTCTCTATAAGTGTTTGCCCCGACATATTGTTTAAATTAATGCGGTACAGGCCACTATTTAATTCATTTCCTTCAATAGTAAAAAAATCGCCAGCCGGGTTTGGGAAAACGGTAATATGGCCAAGCCGTTCCTTGTCTTTTGTGCTAATAACTGTGATACAGTTTGCAACAATTAGGGTATTAGATTTTACTGTATCAGGGTAAGCGCAGTCGGCATTTGAGGTCATGATACAGTAAAGTTTCCCCCCATTCACCAAAGTTGTATTGGTGTATATCGGACTGTTGCTCTCGCCAATCAAGGTGTCGTTCACATACCACTTAAAGGATGGCGCAGTGCCACCGTTCGTCGTCGAGTCGACGACGAACGAACACTCCGGCAGAGAACCAATATTCACGTGTGTTGGAAGCAACGAATTTACGATAATAATGAGCGTGTCTGAAGTCACTGCCTTGGGGTTGGCGCAAGCGGCATTCGAGGTCATTCGGCAATAAATCTTCGGCATGCCACTAAGGGCCATCGTGGAATATATCGGGCTATTGCCTCCCTTTTCCTCCCCGTTCACATACCATTGATAGGACGGCAGAGTGCCGCCATTGGTCGGCGTGGCGGAGAACGTTACATTGTCACCTGAACAGATCGGCGCGGGGGAAACGGTAACACTCACACCCGGTACAAGTGCAGGGTATACGGTGATGGTCAAGGAGTTGGAGGTCGATATCACCGGGTTGGCACAAACTGCGTTTGATGTCATGGTGCAATAAACCTGGGCCCCGTTAGTCAGTGCTGTCGTCGAATACATTGGTCCGGTTCCAACCAGGCTGTCATTGACAAACCATTGATAAGCAGGTGCAGTGCCCCCATTGTTTGGGGTCGGTGTAAAAGTCGCGTTTTGACCCAAACAAATTGTCATGGGACCAATAATCGCGACGCTTGCAGGCAATACCGGATTGACCGTGACAGTCGTTGCGGATGAGGCCGCTGAACATCCGCCGGCATTGGTTACCATAACCGTATAGTTTCCGGGAGTTGAAACCGTAATGCTTGGTGTGGTTGCGCCATTACTCCACAAATAAGAACTTGCCGGGCTCGCCGTGAGCTTTACTGAACTCCCCTGACAAAATGTTGTCGGGCCGTCGGCGGTAATAGTCGGGGTGGTTATCTGGCAAAGCTTCACTATAAAAACATCCTGATTTCCATTTGAAGTTTGGTTATCTATCGCGGCGCCGGGGTTAAAATCAACAGTGCCTTCAAAGTATCCGGTGGCATAAACATTTCCATTAGAATCAGAAGCTACTGCATAACCAACCTCTCCATTGATACCAGTCATTTGTTTTGCCCAAACGAAATTCCCCGAAGCATCCAGC
>JADZFP010000194.1 GCA_020849825.1 Saprospiraceae bacterium | reverse complement strand
GTTCGAATATCCGGTTAGTAAACCAATGAAAACGACAATTTAATGCCGATTTTGAACTCCCTGCACAGTGAATCAATTTATCCGTTTTAACGCCGTTTTTACAGTAATGTGCTGCTGGCTGGCCGCCCACACGCCCCTCGAAGCGCAAAAATGGTCGCTCGAAGCTGCTGCTTACCGCGGCGTGATCTGGCGTCATACGCCCAAGCTCAGCACCCGTACCGGAGAAGTCCTTTGGGGGCAGGAACTCGGTTTGCGCCTGCAAACCCTCGGCCGGCAGTCGTGGGAGGTGTGGCATCGTTATCCCGACCTGGGGCTTTCCTTTTCACATTTTCGACTGGGCGAGGGCTCGCATGGCGAGGCGTACGGCCTGCTGCCCAGTCTGACCGTACCGATTGTCCGGCGGCCGGCCTGGGCGGTTCATTTTCGTGTCGGGACGGGTCTGGCCTGGGTCACCCGGCCTTATGATTATTTCGACAACCCAGGGCAAAATGCCATCGGCTCCCACTGGAACAATTTTACCCAGTTCAAACTATACGGCGAATACCGCCCGAGCCCCTATTGGCGCGTGATGGCCGGGTACAGCCTCAACCATTTCTCCAACGGCAGCGGCGCCCTGCCCAATTTCGGCGTCAACCTGCCCTCGGCATTCGTATCGGTTGCCGGGCAGTTGCGACCCTTGAAACACGCTGATTTTCAGACAACTGAGGAGTCGCGCCGTCCCGACCGGCGTTGGGGTTTTCAGGCCCAGGCCGCCCAGGCGCGGGTGGAATTTGCCGTTTTTGACGGACCGCAATACCCCATCTGGATATTCACGGCTGCCGGGCATTTTCACTTCACCAAGGTCAACCGTACCCTCCTCGGCGCCGAATACGAGAACAACGTGGCCGTAGCCCGCTGGGCCTGGCACGTGGGCGATTTCGCCAGCCGGAGCGATGCGCGACGGGCCGCTCAGCGCCTTTCCGTTTTTCTGGCCGACGAGTTTTTGTTCGGCGATTTCGGAGTCGTGCTGCAGGCGGGTTATTACGTCGGCGCTCCGATCAATCAATTTACCCTGGCGAACTGGTACAGCAAGCTGACCTCCCGCTACTATTTCCCCACACTCCCGCATACCCGCATAAGGCCCCAGGCAGGGGTTTCGCTCAAAGCCCACAAGGCCGTGGCGGAATACATTTCTTTTAACGTTGGGTTTGCATTTTAACCCCTTGGGGCCGCTAAAAACGACGTATTTTTGCCGACTTTTTTGTAAAAATGGCCACACCACGCACAGTCGCTTTTCATACGCTCGGTTGCAAACTGAACTTTTCGGAGACCTCGGCGCTCGCCCGGCTCTTTGAAGATGGCGGTTATTTGCCCGTCAAATTTGAAGACGGCGCCGACATTTATGTGATCAATACCTGCTCGGTGACCGAACAGGCCGACCGCGAATGCGCCAAAATCGTGCGGCGCGCCCTGCGCCAGCGCCCCGAGGCCTTTGTGGTAATCACCGGTTGTTATGCCCAGCTGAAACCCGAAGAAATTGCCGGTATCGAAGGCGTCGATCTGGTATTGGGCGCCGGCGAAAAATTCCGCGTGCTCGAATACGTCGACGAGCTCTCCAAGGCCCCCGGAAAGGGACTGGTGCGCGCGGGCGATGTGCGCGACGTCAATACATTTACCGCCTCGTTTTCTTTCGGCGATCGTACCCGCTCTTTTCTAAAGGTTCAGGACGGATGCGATTACAAATGCTCGTTTTGTACGATCCCGCAGGCTCGCGGCGCCAGTCGTTCGGACACTGTGGAGAATGTGCTGCGCAATGCGCAGGAGATCGCGGCCATGGGCGCGCGCGAAATTGTACTTACCGGCGTCAACCTCGGCGACTTTGGCAACGGGACCGAAGTGATTGAAGGAACCCGTGTGAAGAAAGAAGCGCTGTTTGTCGACCTTGTCCGCGAATTAGACCAGATAAAAGAAGTGGCTCGTTTTAGAATATCGAGCATCGAGCCCAATTTGCTGACCGATGAAATTATCCAGATTGTGGCTGAAAGCGAACGGTTTATGCCGCATTTTCATGTTCCGTTGCAATCGGGCAACGACAAACAACTCCGCGACATGCGCCGGCGCTATCGCCGTGAATTGTACCAGGAGCGAGTGGCCACGATCAAACGTTTGATGCCCCATGCCTGTATCGGGTGCGACGTGATTGTGGGCTTCCCCGGCGAAACGGAAGCGGATTTTCTGGAGACCTATCAGTTCCTGAGTGCGCTGGATATTTCCTACCTGCATGTATTCACCTACTCTGAACGCGCCAACACGCCGGCTGCCGACATGCCCGGCGTCGTGTCGGTCGAAGAGCGTCGCCGCCGCAATCAGGCCCTGCGCGGCTTGTCGGAATCCAAACGGCGGGCATTTTATCAGGCCCATGCCGGAACGGCGCGCCCTGTGCTTTTCGAGCACCATCGCGATGCCGGTCTGTTGAGCGGTTTTACGGACAATTACATCAAAATTGAAGTGCCTATTGAGGAAGGTCTGGTGAACACCATCGGCCTGGTGCAACTCGAACGCCTGAGTGCCGACGGCGAGGCGATGAGGTCGACTATCCTTGATAAAACTTCAGGCAGTCGTCGCACAGACATTTTGCCCCGTACTGCCGAGCCAGCGCTTCCCGGGTAGCCGGGTGAAGATTGGGGAATCGTTCCCAGCAATCGTCGCCGTAGCTGATGAATTTCTTTTTACAACGCGGGCAGTCTGCCACAAACTCCAGGATTTCTTCCACAAATGCCGCGTCAATTCGGCCGCCGAGGGGCGGGTTGAGTTTTCGGACACGGATGCGGAGCGCTTCCATGGTGCCGAATTGGTGTTTCATTCGCCCGATAATCTTGGCCACCACTGTTTCCAGCAGTTGGCGGGGTTGATCCATTTCCAGCCGGCAAATGCGGTAAATCGTTTCGTAGTTGATCGTTGCTTCCACGCTATCGGCTGCTGCCGCTTTGGCGATTCCGGTGCGGACGTATAAATCGATAACATACTCGTTACCAAGCAGTTTCTCCGCTTGATAGACGCCGTGATAGGCGTGAAAACGCATTCCTTCGAGGGCAATCCAGGCCATAACGGGGCAAATATACGCTGTAGCGTCTGCTGTAGCGCTGCTGTAGCGCCGACCTCCAGGTCGGC
>JADZFP010000193.1 GCA_020849825.1 Saprospiraceae bacterium | reverse complement strand
TCGAACATTTTTTCGCCAAAAGGGAGCCGTTCGAACAAAGTGCTGTTTTCCGCCACATTCACGACTTTACTGATGATCAGCGGTTTTTCTGCGGCCAGGCGGTTTTCCAGCTCGGGCTTGTAGTGGATAAACCCTTCGTTGGCGCTGAACAACACGCCGTCGTCGGTATGTATCGAAATATTCAGCAGGTCGTTGTTGAACGAATAACGCAACTGAAACAGGGAGGAAGGAACGAAGGCGTAATTGTCGGCCCGGATTTGTTTGAAATAACCGGCCCTGTCTTCGGTATACACATGGACGTTTTTTTGGTTGTCCTGCACCAGTAAATACACCTGCCGCTCGCCAATCACATCGGAAAAGGGCTCCGCTTTTACAAAGCGGTTGTTTTGCTGATTGAGTTTGTAAACGCCCCTGGGGGTGCCCAGGTACAGCTCGTTGTCGATGCGGCTCAATATGATCTGTTCATCGGTCGGCAGGCCCTGCGCGGCCGATATTTTACTGACCGACGCCGTGGTTAAATCGTTCGAGAGCGACAGTCGGTACAAGCCTTTGTAAAATTGTCCGACCCAGATTTTCCCCTCCTGGTCTTCTTCAAAAAAACGGCTGGACTCCTCAAAACCGCTGATTTTCCCGACGCCCTGCAACGTCATGCCGGCGTCGAGCCGGAAAAGAAACAAACCCGAGTAGGTGCCGCCGATGGCATATTCGGGGTTCGACTGCAATTGTTTTACCTGCCACAAGCCATGCGTGTAGGCGACCCGCTTCGCCGTGCCGTCCGACAACAGGAACAAACCCGTGTGGTGACCGGCGTACAGTTTTCCGGTGATGTTTTGCATCCCATAGGCGGGGCCTTCCGTGCCTTTCAGGAACACGCTTTGCGCGGCGTTTTTGGCCTGAAAATAGATGCCGTTCGAGGTGGAATAATAGGTGCCCTCCTCCCGCTGAAAGGCTTCATAGCCGCTGCCTTGAATATTGATTTTCTGGTTGATGAAACGCATCGGGGAGTTGATGTCGATGAGGGCGATGCCGTTTTGCATACCTACCCACAGGTTGCCGGAATAGTCCTGAAAAGCCCGAAGACAGGCATTGGACAACAGGCCGTCGCGGGTCGTGATGTTTTCGATCGTTTGTTTTTGCAAATCGAACAGAAACAGCCCCGCCGTTTGGGTCGCGATGGCCAGGCGGTTGTCGGAAAGTTGAAGGACGTGATTGACGTACTTGTCCTGCAGGATCTCAGCCAACTCCTCGTATTTGCGTGCCTGTTCAAAGGAAGTGGCAAATTCGATTTTTCCCGAATTGTAAAAGATAAGGCTGCCGCCGTCGTGCGCGATGATGCCGGCGATGGTTTCGTTGTTCAGCTTGCTCAGGTAATGCGGGGCCATGAGTTCCTGACCCTTTATCTCTAACAGCTGCCCTTGTCGGCTTTGAGCAAACAGTTTTCCGTTGGATTTGAAGGCGCGGTTGAAGCCGTCCGGGTGTGTCAGAACGGAAACACGTTGCTCGTCGTACACATAAATGCCCTGAACGGTGCAGAAATAGGCTTTGTCGTTGAGCAGAAAAACATCCCATACTTCATCAAAGTCGCGCGCCTCCGGCGGTATTTTATCGACGAGCGACACCAGGTTCCAATCGTTGTCGAAGTACCCGAAAGCGCCTTGCGAGCCAAAATACAGGCGGCCTTTTTTTTCGTCGAATACCAGCGAGCGTTGCTTCTTGCCCGTCAGAAAAGCGTGCCGCTCCCACGACTTGCCATTGTACGAAAGGATGCCAAGGTTGTTGGCCACAAACAAGGTCATGTTGCGGTTTTGCGCAAAATCAATATTCTGTATTCCGGCCTTGTAGTCGGAAGGCATAAAATTTTGAATCGGGTATTTCCCCGAAAAGGCCAGGCAAGACAGCGCGGACGAAAACGCCAGGATCAGACACAAAATGTACTTTGTGTAGGGGAGGCCGCCGATGTTTTGAAATTGAAAAAAAATCACAACTTGCTTTTAATAAAGTAGTTAGATCAAAAAACCTGCAAACTTGTAGTAGTCGAAAAAAAACATGATGAAATATTTGATGAGGTCAATTTTTTCTCCCGACGATTGGCAAACTTAATCTTTGTCTGAAACTTTTGGCTTCGAAAAACCAAAGGAAAGCCGACATCGCTTTGCAGACGATTAGGAAATATTCGCCGAACACAACATTTCACCTTATAATAAACGGTAATGAAAAAAGCGGTATACACTCTGGTTTTATCCCTTCTCGCCATTGCGGCCGTAGCCCAGGCTGACAGGGTTTCCATCGCCAACAACCCGGAAGGGATGAAATTGATCGTTAATGGCAACGATTTTTTCATCAACGGCATGAACTGGGACTACTTCCCGATCGGCACCAACTACTCGTACAGCCTTTGGAAGCAGCCCGACGACGTCATCCGGGCGGCGCTCGACGCCGAAATGCCTTTGTTGAAAAACATGGGCGTCAACGTGATACGGCAGTATACCGGCGTGCCCCCGCGCTGGATTCGGTATATTTATGAAAAATATGGCATCTACACCATGCTCAACCACTCCTTCGGGCGCTATGGCCTGACGCTGGGCGGCGCCTGGGTGGCCAACACGGAATACGCCGATCCGCGCGTACGCGATTTGCTGCTGGCCGAGGTGAAGGCAATGACCGAAGAGTATAAAAATACGCCGGGCCTGCTGCTCTACCTGCTCGGCAACGAAAACAACTACGGTCTCTTTTGGGAAGGCGCCGAAACGGAGGATATCCCGGTTCAGGATCGAAAATCGACCCAGCGGGCGGTTGCTATGTACAAACTCTTCAACGAGGCTGCCGTGGCCATGAAAGGCGTCGACCAGTCGCACCCCGTGGCGCTGTGCAACGGCGACCTGCTTTTTTTGGACATCATCGTGAAAGAGTGCAAAGACGTCGACATTCTGGGTACCAATATGTACCGGGGCGCCTCCTTTGGCGATGCGTTCCAGCGGGTCAAAGACGAGTACAAAAAGCCGATAATGTTTACGGAATTCGGCGCGGACGCCTTCAACGCCCGCGACAATGAAGAAGACCAGCAATCGCAGGCCTACTACATGTTGAACAACTGGAAAGAAATCTACGCCAATGCGGCGGGCCTGGGCATGGCCGGCAACTGCCTCGGCGGCTTCACTTTTCAGTTCAGCGACGGCTGGTGGAAATTCGGCCAAACCAGCAACCTCTCCGTTCACGACAACAATGCTTCCTGGAGCAACGGCGGCTACCTCAACGATTACGCCGCGGGGGAAAACAACATGAACGAAGAGTGGTTCGGCATCTGCGCCAAGGGCCCGACGAACGAAAGGGGGCTTTATCAACTCTATCCCCGCGCGGCCTACTACGCGCTGAAAGATGCCCACCGCCTGAACCCGCTGGCCCGGGGCACGACCCTTGCCGCCGTGGAAAGCCACTTCTCGGCCATCCAGCCCATGGACGCCGTAATCAGGGCAAGGGGCGACAAGGCGGCCCTCGCCGGCGAGCAGAGCAAAAAAGTGCGGATGAGCGAACTGCGGGCCGATATCAGCACCTTCAGTACGGGCGGCCATCTGATCTCGACGCCCAAAGACCCCGTCCCCGGCAGAACCGCCTACCCCGATCAATTGGGATTCGACCACATGGAATCCTTCTACGTCGGCGTAGAAGCCAAACCTTCCGAAAGTTTCCGGGCGAACGTGTCTTTCAACATTCTTGGCAATGTGGCCACCAACCCCATCAACGAGATTTTTTATGAAAACCGGGGCAGACCCCAAACTGCGCTGTCGCTCAATCCCGCTACCAATCAACTCGAAACCGTAACGCTCGGCGACGTAGAACGATTCCGGGTGTACCGGGCGGATATCAGCTGGAATGCCAAACATTTCGACATGAAGGGCTTTTACCGCACCGGGCATTACCATTGGGGCTACGAAGGCGACTTCTTCGGTTTTTACCCCGAAGCCAACTACGGCCCCAACATCGACCTGTACAACGGCGAAGCGCCCTTCGGTTTTGAATTCGCCGGCAAGCGGTCGTTCAAAAACCTCAAAGTGGCTTTTGGCCCACAGCTGTGGTGGGGCGCCAACCCGGCTATTTTGGCGAAATACAGCCGTCAAATCGGCAAGTTCAGCGTAACGGGCGTTTTCCACGAAGATTTGGATACGCAGGCGCCCGCCGTGAGTTCGTTCGCAGTGCCCATCCCGCCCACCCGCCGGGCCTCGCTTCACCTGAAAAGAAAAATGGGCGCGGTCGGTGTCGAACTGGGCGGCATCTGGTCGAACTCCAACCGCGTCGGCGAAGTTTTTCAGGTGACGCGCGAGACGGCAGAAGGGAAAACCGAAGTCTTTCAGGACGAAACCACGATGAATGACACCTGGGGCGGCAAGTTCAAAATAACGTTTGCCTCGGGGCCTTTCCAATGGTATGCCCAGGGCGCCGCGCAGGGTTTGCTCGCTCAAGGCGGAACCGACTACACCAAAACCTTCACCGGCTGGCGGCTCAAAGACAGCGGAAGCGGCAACCAGTACAACTTCCTCACGGGCTTCACGCTCGGCTTCGGCGATTTGCAGGTAGCGCCCAACTTCCTCTGGCAGCGCCCCATCGAAGCGCCCATGCCCGGCGATGCCGCGGCGCCCGGGCGGCTCCGGAACGTGCTCGACGACCCGTTCGCCGTGCGCGCCAACCGGGAAACCGTGGCCGGCGAAATCCTTTTCACCTACGACCCCACGCCCGGCACCTGGATGTACGAATGGGACAACGATATGGCCGAAGACGCAAAATTTGCCGTCAGCAGCGGCTTCGTTTACCGCCACCTGCCCACC
>JADZFP010000192.1 GCA_020849825.1 Saprospiraceae bacterium | reverse complement strand
CCTCACCCAGACCGACGCCATTACCAAACAGGTGGAAGCCTGGCTGCGCCTGCAGCCCGAGGTGCAAAACACCTTCACCACGGTGGGCACCAACAACAAATCATTCGGTCTCAACGCGCCTTATGTGGCCGAGGTGCTGGTATTCCTCACGCCGTATAAAAAGCCCCGGCAGGAAACCACCCCCGTTTTTGCCCGTAAAACCAAGGTGAAACTGGAAGAAACTATCCCCGGCGCCAAGATCAAATCCTCGCCGATCGATATGCTGGGGCTCTCTTTTTCGCCCATCGAAATCATGCTCAACGGCCCCGATCTCGACAGCCTGCTGGCGCTCAGTGAACGCGTACAGCGCGAAATGGAAGCCGTGCCCGGCTGCGTCGAAATCGCGCCCTCGGTGGAAGGCGGCAACCCCGAGATCAAAGTCAACGTCAACCGGCAGCGCATGGCCGATTTCGGGCTGACCATGGCCCAGACTGGCCTCACGCTGCAAGCCGCTTTCAACGGCAATACCGACGCCCGCTTCCGCGACGGCGATTACGAATATCCCATCCGCGTGGCGCTCGACGTCTTCGACCGGCGCAGCCCGGAAGACATTGAGAACCTTTCGCTCGTTAATCCGCTCGGCAGCACCGTTTACATCCGCCAATACGCCGACGTTGTTGAGGGAACGGCTCCTACCCGCCTCGAACGCCGCGACCGCCTGCCTTCCGTGCTGCTGACCGCCCAGGTGATCGGCCGCCCCAACGGCTCCGTGACCCGCGACATCAAAGAGCGCCTCGATGCGCTGCCCATGCCGCCCGGTACTTACATCAAATACGGCGGCGACCTGAAACGGCAGGAACAGGGCATCGGCACCCTGGGTTTTGCGCTTTGGGCCTCGCTGGTGCTGGTGTACCTCATCATGGTGGCGCTGTACGACAACTGGGTGTACCCCTTTGTCGTGCTGCTGTCTATCCCCCTCTCGATCATCGGCGCCTTCCTGGCCCTGGCGCTTGCACGCGAAACCCTGACCGTATTTACCGGTCTCGGCCTGCTCATGCTCGTAGGGTTGGTGGGCAAAAATGCCATTCTCGTGGTCGACTTTGCCAACCAGCTGCGCGACGAAGGGCGTGAGATCAAAGCCGCCCTGCTCGAAGCCACCCAGTTGCGCCTGCGCCCGGTACTCATGACCAATATCGCCATGGTGATCGGCCTTATGCCCATCGCCCTGGCCGAAGGCGCCGGCTCCGACTGGAAAAACGGTCTGGCCTGGGCCATCATCGGCGGCCTCAATTCTTCCATGTTCCTATCGCTGATCGTGGTGCCGGTGGTGTACTACGGGTTCGACTGGGTGCTGGAAAAACTGGGTTTGAATAAAAAGACGGAGATCGATTTGATCGAATAACAAACTGCCGCACATGTCGCTTCTCCTGAACAGTATCGACAGCCTTCGCCAAACCCTGCTGGAACGCGCCGCCATCGGCGACGAAGAACTCGAAGTGCTAAGCCGGCACGTTCGGCTGCGCCACCTCGACAAAAATGCGCTGCTGATCGCCGAAGGCGAGGTGGAAAACCACCTGAATTTTGTGGTGGAAGGCGTGGTCAGGATCTTCTTTTATAAAGACGACAAAGAAGTTTCCTTCGATTTTTTCTTTCCCGGCTCCTTTGTCAGCGCCTACGAGTCGTTTCTCGACCGCCGGCCCTCCGACCACTATATCGAAGCGCTGACGCCGCTGGTGGTATTGAGTATCAACCGGGCCGATCTGGACCATTTGTACGCTTCTTCGCCCCGCTTCGAGCGGCTGGGGCGCATTTTTACAGAAGAAGTTTTTAAAAAAATAGCGGAACACGCCCGCGATTTGCTTTCGCTCTCCGCGACCGAGCGGTACCGCAAATTGCTGCAAAAATCGCCTGAATTTGTGCAGAACATCCCCCTGAAGTACCTCGCCTCCTACCTCAACGTGACGCCCGAGTCGCTGAGCCGCATCCGGAAAAATCTGTAAGACGGTACTTCTTACCATAGGTCAATTTTCATGCGGCCGGCGCGGCCGTACTTCGCACCGTCAAATCTACCCGATGAGTGCATCCCGCTACATGGGCTACCGCCCGGAAGACTACACCACCTCTTACGCGCAGTTTTTCAAGGACATACAACCGCCCTTGCACGACACGGCGCGCGCGGCCCTGAGCCTGGGCGCTTTGCCGGCCGGCGCCTTGCCGCCGCTCGAACAGGTCGCCGCACTGCTGCAATCGGGGTATGCCGCCGCCGAAACCGGCTACACGCTCGAACCCGACGGCTCGCAGCGCGTTGCCGTCCATACCGGGATGTCCGGCGTATCGCCGCTGATGTGGCACTGGTGGTTTGGGTGGCACGGCAACCTGGCCAACCGCTACAAACTCTGGCATCCAAAGGCCCACCGCGACGCTCGCTGGGCCGACGGCAAAGGCGACCTGGGCTACTATATCGGCCGTACCTCGCTGATCGAGGAGTATATCGGCGACACCATGGAAAAAGCCGCGATCCGTTTTATTCCGCCAGCACAACTGGGCTTGCCGGATGCGGGCGAAGGCGCCGTTTACATCTGCGCCAGAGTCGGTTACGCTCATTGGCCGATCGATTTTGGCTGGCTCGTGCACCAGCTGCGCGCCACACCCGATGGCGCCGAGATGCGTTCGCGTTTCTGGATGGGCGGCGCGCACATCGAAGTGCGAAAAGGCGGTGCAGGGGGGCGGTTATTGTCCAAAATTTTACAAAAAACAGTGCGATTGCCCGAAAAACAAGCCCGCGAGTTGCTGGCCCATTGCTCCGAGGAAATGAATTGCCTCGCTTCATTTTTACCCGCTCTTTATTCCGTTTGTCATTCTGACTAAACCGCGTAAATCCTTCTGAAACATGAATTTCCTGAACATCAAAGGCCGTGTGCTGCGCCGCACGGATGCAGATTTCGAATCGGCTGTGCTCGACACCCTGTTCAACAAACAAGCGCTCGACCGTATGCCCGGTCTGCTGGCGGAGCCGACGGACGTCGACGACATCATCACCGTGATCCGTTATGCCCGCTCCGCCGGTAAAAAGATCAGCATCTGCTCGGGCGGGCACAGTTGGTCGGCCAACCACGTCCGCAACGACAGCGTGCTGATCAGCATGACTCATTTCAACCGTTACGAGGTCGACAAGGCCAATATGCGCGCCAAGGCCGGGCCCGCTGTCGGCGGCAGCGTCCTGCTTACCGAACTGATGAAACAGGACCTGTTTTTTCCGGCGGGCCATTGCAAAGGCGTTTGCATCGGCGGTTACCTGCTGCAGGGCGGCTTTGCCTGGAACGGCCGCAAACTCGGCATGGCCTGCGAAAGCGTGATCGGCTACGACATCGTGACCGCCGAGGGCGAACAGGTACACGCCAGTGAAACCGAAAACGCCGACCTGTTCTGGGCCGCGCGCGGCGCCGGGGGCGGTTTTTTCGGGGTGGTGGTGCAGTTTCACCTGCGACTCTACCCCCGTCCCAAATACATCGGCGCCATGACGCAGGTGTTCGGCATGAAACACCTGGAAGACGTGTTTCAGTGGGCCTGGGAAGTGGGTCCCGACATCCCGCCGGCCGTGGAATTTCAGTTGTTGATGACCCGCCGAACCCTCACATTCTGCGGTCCGGGCATCGAAGCCGTGGCGCCCGTGTTTGCCGACACCAAAGAAGAACTGGAAGCAGCCGTCGATTTTATGCGCAACAGTCCCGTGCGGAAAAAAGCCTTTTTGCGCACACCCCTGCTGCGCGCAGGCATCGGGTCGATGTACCGATTCGCCATGACCCATTATCCCGAACGCCACTGCTGGGGCGTCGACAACATGTGGACTCACGCGCCGGCAACCGATTTGATCCCTTATCTCCGCCAGATCGCCGATACCCTGCCGCCCGCGCCGGCACACGTGCTCTGGCTCAACTGGCACCCGCCGGTACGGCAGTCGAAGATGGCCTTTTCCGTGGAAGACCAGATCTACATCGCCCTCTACGGCGCCTGGAAATCGCCCGCCGACAGCCCCCGCTACGGCGCCTGGGCTGCCGACTGGATGCGCCGCATGGAGCACCTTTCCACGGGCATCCAGCTGGCCGACGAGGGTCTGCACCGCCGCCCGGCGCGTTTTCTGTCGGCCGAACATTTACAACAAATGGATGCGATCAGGGCGCAGCGCGACGGAGAGGAGGTGTTTCATCGGTGGCATAGCGCGGGAGGAGGGGGCGTTGATTTGCGATATCCGATTTGATCGATTTGCGATATGCGAATGGATTGTAGAATGTGGATTTGGGATTGGGGTGCAATCAAAAATCATCAATCCAATCGAAAATCGGCCCAACCGGATATTGGATATTGAGCAAAAATCGGATATCGCAAATTGATCCTCTTTTGCTAATTCAAAATATTTTTTGTGCAATTTCAAAATAATAACCTTGTTAATTCAAAATATTTCTTGTGTAATTTCAAAATAAGCGTTTTTTTTGCCAAAAATAGTGCAGAAAATGACGTTTGTTGCCCGCCAAATCAGTGACACCATACGTGCCTTAATGAAGCAATATCCGGTTGTTGGCATCACGGGGCCGCGGCAATCAGGCAAAACGACGCTGTTACAATCCATGTTTCCGGATTACCAGTACGTATCGCTGGAAAACCCGAACATGCACACGTTTGCGCAGAACGACCCGGTTGGTTTTTTAAAAAAATACCCCGGGAAAGTGATATTCGACGAGGTGCAGCGGGCGCCTGATCTGTTTTCCTATCTCCAGACGGAGGTGGATGCCACCCGTGAAATGGGGCAGTTTGTGCTTTCCGGCTCCCAGAATTTTCAACTGATGGAGCGCATTACCCAGACGCTGGCCGGGCGGGTTGCGCTTTTCAAGTTATTGCCTTTCGATTTTGACGAACTAAGATCGGCTGACTTACTGCCGGACGACTGGCAAAAAATAGCTATTCGCGGGTGTTACCCGGCGTTGTACGACAGGGGAATTGATGCGGCTGTGTTTTATGCCAATTACATTCAGACTTATGTGGAACGCGACGTGACGGCCTTGCTTCGGGTACAGGATTTGCGACTGTTTCGCAATTTTATCAGCCTTTGTGCCGCGCGGACCGGACAGTTGCTCAATCTGAACAATCTGGCCACCGAATGTGGCATTACACAGCCAACGGCCAAATCCTGGTTGTCGATTCTGGAAAGCAGTTACCTGGTTTTCCTGTTACCGCCTTATTATGAAAACATGAGCAAACGGGTGGTAAAAACCCCCAAGTTGTATTTTTATGATACGGGCCTCGTTTCTTTTTTGTTGGGGCTTCGCGATACGGATGATATTGATCCCACACTTTCCGGCGCGTTATTTGAAAACTTGATTCTTGCGGAAATTTTCAAAATTAACCATCACCGGTATACCCTTCGTGATTACTGGTTTTGGCGCGACAATGCCGGCAATGAAATTGATTTGTTGAACAGGAAAGGGCGTCTTTTTTCGATCGCAGAAATTAAATCAACACAAACTATCCTCCCCCGTCACTTCACAGCCCTCGACAAATTCAGCGAACTGGCTGGCGACCGGGTCAGCGAGCGGACCCTGATATACGCGGGCCGGGAAAGCGAAGAGCGAAGCCGGTACCGGATAAAAGCCTGGCACACGCCGGCATAACAGCCCCCAAAACAACAGGAGCCCCCTCTTGCGAGGCGGCTCCCGTTTGTTTGTGGTCTGGTTATTTGAGGGTAAAGCGGATTACTCCACGATCAGTTTGCCGCTTACGACAACTGCTCCGTTGTCGGTCACCTGGAAGAAACAGATGCCGGCCGGAAGCCCCTGGCGTTCGATCAGGCCACGGTTGCCTTGCATGACCTGGGTGCGCAGCAGACGACCCTGGGCATCGTAGAGGTTCAGCATGCCTTGTTGCAGCACAGGGCCATGAATATCGAGCACGGCCTGCTCGGAGAACGGATTCGGCGACAGGGTGGCTGTTACGCCCGGCAGGAAGGGCGTTTGGCTTTGCAGCGCCACTTCGTCGAGTTTGTCGATCGTATGGAAGGCCGTATTGGTGATGATGGGGTCGTTGTTGTCGAAGTAGATCGCCGCGGTGTTCTCGATCACAGCGCCGGCGTAGAGGTTGGGTACCTGGTTGATGCGGAAGTTGACAAAACCTTGCGAACCGGCGAGGTTGGTCGTGCTGTCGGGCAGTGCGATGGGGTCGAATATGAAATGAAGGATGCCGCCCGGGTAGATTTCGAGCCGGTATGGGTGGCTGGCCACGCCGGCTTCCAGGGTGTTCCAGTCGAGCAGGGTGGAGAGTGTGTCGACGATGACGACGGCGAAGGCTGTATCGTTACCGGTGTTTTGGAAACGTATTTTGTACTCCAGCGGTTCGTTGGCACGAATCCGGTGTTCGGGGCCGTAACCGGTGGGCACCGCGGTTTTGTCGTTGGGGTCGTAGGAGCCGGTGACGACGGCGCAGTACTCGTCGACAAAGCCTTCACGATCGTTTTGCGGGAACGCGGTGATCAAACCGGGAGCGTTCAGTCCGCCGCAGCCCTCGATGGCAGCCGATACGATACCCGGCCAGGGATGGCCATTGGCCTGTTCGGCTTCGATGCGCCAGGTAGCGCCGTTGGCTGGGGCCAGTATGGTGATCGAGTCGCCGGCTGTGAGCTGGAACGGGCCGTCTTTGTACATGATAAAGTCTTCGATGACAATAAAATCGAGGGGTTCCGGCATGTCGGAGTTGCCCTGATTCCAGATGGCTAGTTCGACCGAGCCTCCGGCACAGCGCGCCGTTGTGACGACCTGCGGACCCGTCCAGGCGCCATTGCAGGGCGTGTTCGGGTACACAGTCGCGGTATTGCAGAGGGTTTGACCCAGCTCGGCATCGCAGCTGATGAAGCCGGTCAGGGTAAAAATGTTGCACTCGAAGGGATTGACGTCGCCGAGTTGGAACACGTAATTGCCTGCCGTATCGGTCGTATAGGGCAACGCGCTTGATTGCAGGGAGATCAGCGGATCGAGATCGAGTACCAGGTAGGCATCGTAAGCCGTATCAAGCCCCGCGTTGCAGTATTGAATGTAGTAGATATTGGACTGGCAGCGGCGGTTGCTGTACGAGCCCATATTGGCCTGCATCACGGCGCAGTCGCCCAAAGTGCGCAATCCGAAGTCGAAGTCGATGCTTTGCGAAACACCGGTATAAGGGATCGAAACAGCGTTGGGGCAAACTGTATTGATGTTCGACGGCAGGTTGATCTGCACCAGGGCGGAGGTATCGCCCAGATTCAATTCGAAGTTGAGGTTGTACGTTCCGTCGTTGCCGGGATAGAAAGTATAGCTGTCGCCGGAGGGCAGTTTGGTCAGGTTGATCGAAAAATAATCCACACCCGGTTCACCGGCATCGAGGGTACAATTCAGGTTGTCGTTGTCGAGGTAGACGGTGCCTTGCATATTTACCACCTGCGTACTGCCGTAGGTGATTACCTGTTCGCAGTGGCCGAGTGGCTGGTCGTTGACGTCTTTCCACCACCAGTGGCGTTCGAACCACGACTGGCCGGCTGTGCCCGGGAAATATTCGACGCTGTACGTCAGCGTAGCCGGCGGGCATGTAGAAGTGTTGTACGCGGCATCGCCATACGGATCGAACACGCTGTAATCGCCAATCTGGAAGGCGGGCAGCAATGTTCCCGTACCGGTGGCGAAGCTCACGGCCACAGGGTCGGGGCATTCGCTCAGACAGGGCTGGCAGGCGTTCAGCGGGTCGTGCACGAGCACCGTCGTCTGACAAGTGGCCGTGTTGCCCGAAGCGTCGCCGACCGTTACGTTTACGATGTTGATACCCAGGTCGAGGCAGTCGAAACTCAGGGCGCTTTGTCCGCCGCTGAAACTGAAATCCAGTTCGTTGGAGGGCGTGCAACCGTCGATCGCTACCGTAGCCGTATTGTTGGGGCTGATGGTAGCCTGGCCGCTTGCATCGAGCGCGACGGTGCTCAGGCCGCTGCATTGAATGGTTGGATCGATTTTGTCGACAAACTCGATATTGCCCCAGCAGATATTGCCGCTGGGAATGTGCCGTACACGCACAATATAGGCCATGTTGATATCGTCGGGCCCGGCAATAGCCGGTACCCAGGGGCCGTTGCCGTAGGGCAGGGTTTTATCGAGTTCTACCACACAGTTGGGCAATATAGTACCCTCCAGTATGTGTTCGGGTTCGACGGTGAATTGGCAATCGGGGTTGACGGAAACCGTCACGAAGTCATTGCAGACCAGGGTCTGGGCGTCGGTTTTCGCGAAGGGCAGTAGAGCAGCCAGCAAGGCGAACAGGATAAGGATCTTTTTCATGTGGATTCAAAATTTGTCTGTTTGTACGACAAAGGTGGGGCGGCGGGATGCCTCTGGCAAATACATTTTCTTACTTTTGTAGAGCATAAATTTAACGATTTTGTGATTAACACATTGATTTTAAATTTAAAAAAAATGCAACAGGATGAACAGTGTCAAAATAATCCAGACCCTGGATACACTTGGTAAGGTAGAAAAAAGCCGTTTTTTAAGGTTTTTACAATCCCCCTACTTCAACCAGCGGCAGGATGTGCTGAATTTATACCTGGCTATTCAGGAAGGCGTTCGTTCCGACGACAAAGAACAATTGTATGCGAGGGCTTGTCCGGGAGCGCCATACGAGCCGCAAAAGCTGCGCCTGTTGATGAGTTATTTGCAAAAGCTGGCCGACCAGTTTCTTGCCGTCGAACAATGGCAGGCTACCCCCGGGGCGCAGGAAAGCGAGTTGGTGCAGGCATACCGTCAAAAGGGGCTGGAACGGCATTTTCAGGATGCCTTGCATTTGGCCAAGCAACATTTGGCCCAACAGCCGTTGCGCAACAGCGGGTATTATATGCGGCAAGGCATATTGCTGTGGGAGGAGGCAAGGTATGCTTCGCTGCGCCATCCGCACGACGAGAGCGCTTTGCTGGCGCTTTCCGACAACGCCGATTTGCTCTGGCTTTCACAAAAACTGCGCTACCTGTGTCTGCACACGGCTTATACCGCGCGTTTCCGCACTACCCGGCATCTCCGTTTGCGGGAGGAAGTGGAAAGCGTGCTGCAACAAGCCGATTATAGTGCAGTCCCTGCTATTTCCACCTGGTTTTATTGTCTGAAAATGCTGGAATCGCCCGAATCGGCCGGGTATTTTGCCCAGTTCAAGCAACAGTTTCTGGCGCAAAGCCAGGCATTCGATCCTGACGAGCTGCGCGATTTGTATCTATTTGCCGTCAATTATTGTATTCGCAGGGTCAATGAAGGGCAGACCGTTTTTTTTCACGACATCATGGATTTTTACAAGGAAGGATTGATGCAGGGGCACCTGCTCGACAAAGGCGTATTGTCGCACTTTACCTACTACAACATCGTGGCGGCGGGCCTGCATACCCGGGAATATGAATGGGTGGAAAATTTTATTCAGCGCTATCGCAATGCTCTCGAACGGAGTTACCGCGACAGCGCTTTCAGTTTCAACCGGGCCCGGCTCGAATTTGCGCGCAAACGATACGACGATGCACTTGCCCTTTTACAAAATGCCAATTACCACGACCCTGTGCTCAACATGGCCGCCAAAACCATGTCTCTGAAAATCTATTACGCGCTCGGAGAGTACGAAGTGCTGCACGCTCACCTCGAAGCGTTCGTCATCTACATTCGCCGCAAACCCGGTTTGGGTTATCACCGCAACAATTACCTCAACCTGGCCCGGTACACGCAAAAACTGATTGCCTTGAACTGGAACGACAAGGCCGAAGTGTCGGCCATGCGGCAAAAAATTGAAAACGAAGCGGTACTGACGGAACGGGAATGGCTGCTTGAGCAATTTGTCCGTTCATAGCCGGCTTTCCACAAACCACATTTTGATACGCCCTTTGTGTTTGGCTTCCAGTTCGCCGCGATAAGAGCAGGCAAAGTGGTTTTTGACCAATTGATACGTTGTATCGGAGATGTTGACCCTGCCGGTCACGCCCTCTTCTTCGAGCCGGGCGGCGGTATTGACGGTATCGCCCCAGATGTCGTAGGCAAATTTGTGGCTGCCGACCACCCCGGCCACGACCGGCCCCGTGTGTATGCCGACGCGCATGGCAAATACCGGCCGGCCGGCTGTTTTTCGCTCCGACATGCGGGCGGCCAGTTCGGCCTGCATATCGAGGGCTGCGCGAACCACGTCGAGCGGATGGGTATTGTTGGGAGTAGGCAATCCGCCGGCGCACATGTAGGCGTCGCCGATGGTTTTGATCTTTTCCAGGCCGTAGCGCTCGACGATGGCGTCGAACAAAAGGAAGCACTCGTTGAGTTCGCCGATCAGTTCTTCCGGCGAGAGGTATTCGGCAATTTTGGTAAAGCCCTCAAAATCGGTAAACATGACCGTAACCGATTCGTAACGAACGGGATGGACGGTGTTGTTGGCCTTGAGTTCTTCGGCGGTTTCGGCGGGGAGAATGTTGTAAAGCAGTTGGTCGGCGCGTTGGCGTTCCTGTTCGATGAGGGCGTTTTTGGCGGCGAGTTCGCGGTTGGCGCGGGCGCGCATGCGGTTGCGGTTGTAAAGGAGCAGGGCCAGAGCAGCCAGTGCCAGGGCGCCGCCGACGACGGCCCAGGTGCGGATACGGGCGCGGTCGAGTTCGGCATCCTGGAGTGCCAGGTTGGTGCGTTGGCGTTCTACTTCGCGGGCGGCGAGGTCGAGCGAATCCTTGCGGCGCATATCGGTAAAGAGGCCTTCGCGTTGTTCGAAAAACAGGATCTGATCCTGCCCCAGGCGGCGGTAGCGGAGTTCTTCGTAGCGTTTGTGGTATTCGTAGGCTTGTTTGTAATTGCCCATGCCGGCATAGATTTCGGCAAAATCCTTGTAGGCTTTTTGCAGATAATTTTCGTTGCCGATGCGTTGGGCGATGTCGTGGTAGCGACGGGTGTATTCGAGGGCCGGCGCGTACTTTTTTAGCCGGTAATAGGTGTCGCCCAGTGTGTTGTAGGTTTCCATGAGGCCCTGCTGGTCGTCGAGGCGGAGGCGAATGACCTCGCTGTCGCGGGCCAGGCGCAGGGCTTTGTCGTACTGGCCGAGGTGTTTGTAGGCGGTTCCGAGGTTGTTGAGCACGTCGGCGATTCCGGGTTCGTCTTCCAGATCGCGGTACAGTTGCAGGGCTTTTTCGTAGTAGGAAATAGCGGCTTTGGAGGAGTCGGTGTTGTTTTTTTTGTCGCCGAATTCGTCGAGGGCATTGCCCAGGTCGTTGTAGGCGAGGGCCAGTTCGTAGGGATCGTCGAGCGCCTGGCGGAGGCGGAGCGACTCGCGGTACCAGCGGGCAGCTTCGAGCCATAGGCCGGTTTCGTAGCGCACATGGCCGAGCATGGTGTAGGTTTTGGCCAGTTCGTAGCCGTTTTCGTGTCGGGCTTCCTGGAGGTAGCGCGCGTTGTTGGCTTCATCGAAAGCCTCCGGATAAAAACCAAAGCGTTCGTACACGCCGGCGATATTGAGGTGGGCGCGGGCGATGCGCACGGTATCGCGGAGTTGCCGGACGATGTCGAGGTTGCGCCGGTGATAGGCCAGTGCATTGTCGTACTCGCCCAGGTTTTCGTAGGCTACGCCCAGGTTGTTGAGGCTGGCGGCGACGAGGCGGGGCTCGCCGATTTGTTCGCGCAATTGCAGGGCTTTTTGATAATGTTCGATGGCTTTGGCCCAGTTGCCCCGAATTTCCTCCACTACTCCCAGGCCATTCCAGGCCGTGGCTTCTCCTGGCACGAAGCGTAATTGTTGCGCCAGCCGGATGGCTTCATCCAGGCGTGCGGCTGCTGCATCGGTTTCAGTCTCGTTGATTTCCCAGGCCAGGTCGGTGAGCAGAATGACGCGGTGGGTGTCGGGCGGCGCGGTTTTGAGCAGGCGCGCGAGGGAGTCGGCTGCTTGGGAAAAAAGCGCAAAGGGAAGGAGCAGAAACAGGAGCAGGCCCGCTCCCGGGCGGGAGAAGGAGGCTTTGGGCGGGAAAGAATTTATTCTGCACCGGCGTTCCATCCCGGAAAAATACGCGCTCCTCACGGTAATGAACCGGTCATTTTTCGGCGAACGCGCCTCGTTGGTCGCAGAAGGGCGCGTCTTTCGCCTGTTTCGGTTGTATTTTTGCCTGATCCATTGAGCTGGAAAATCTTTTTCCGCCCTGCGGCGTTTTCCCCATGCCTATCAACACGTCACGACATGCGTAAATTTCTCGTTGTTTTTGCTCTGCTGGCCCTGGCTGCCCAACAAGCCCGCGCTTCCTATATTTTGTTGCCGATGGACGAGGTGAGCCAGCGCAACCACCTCAAAGCCTACGGCATCACGTACTGGGTCATTTCCCAGGGCGTGGAAGCCTGGTGGCTGCTCAACTACCGGGGCGGTAGTTTTTGCTTCGAATACACCCCGACTTTTGAAAAAGAGTGCAAAACCCGCGGCGTGAGCTACGAAGTGATTGCCAACGCGCAATTCACCAATATCCTCAACGAAATCGCCAATCCGGAGGTGAATATGGACGCCATCAAACTCGAAAAAGCGCCCAAAATTGCCGTTTATACCCCCGAAAAAAACGAAAAAGGCGAAGAAATACAACCCTGGGACGATGCCGTGACCATGGTGCTCACCTACGCCGAAATACCCTACGACGTGGTGTACGACACCGAAGTGCTGCAAGGCAAATGGCTCGAATACGACTGGCTGCACCTGCACCACGAGGACTTCACGGGCATGTACGGCAAATTTTACGCGTCGTACCACAACCAGCCCTGGTACCGCGACCACGTGCGCATGATGGAAGGCCTCGCCCGCCAGAACGGTTTTGATAAAACCAGCGAACTCAAACTGGCCGTGGCCAAAAAAATCCGCGAATACGTAATGGGCGGCGGCTTCATGTTCGCCATGTGCTCCGCTACCGATACCTACGACATCGCCCTGGCCGCCAATGGCGTCGATATTTGCGCGGAAATTTACGACGGCGACCCGGCCGACCCGAATGCCCAGTCTAAACTGGATTTCTCCCAAACCCTGGCGTTCACCGATTTTCAACTCATTCGCGACCCGCTGACCTACGAACACTCCACAGTCGATCACAACCTCGGCCGCAATGTCGATCCGGAGCAGGACTATTTCACCCTGTTCGATTTTTCAGCCAAATGGGACCCCGTGCCCACCATGCTTACCCAGTGCCATACCCGCACGGTGAAGGGATTTATGGGCCAAAGCACGGCTTTTATCAAAAAATTTATCAAACCCCAGGTGCTCATCATGGGTGAAAACAAACCCGCCAACGAGGCTCGTTATATCCACAGCGCCTATGGAAAGGGCTTTTTCACCTACTACGGCGGCCACGATCCCGAAGACTACCGCCACTTCGTCGGCGATCCGCCCACCGACCTGAACCTGCACCCGACCTCGCCTGGTTACCGGCTTATCCTGAACAACATTCTGTTTCCGGCCGCCAAGAAAAAACACCAGAAAACCTGAGGCTGCGGACCATAAGCGATGCGCGGTCAAATCCTTGCATCTTCACATCCTCAAATCCTCAATATTTTTCGTTGCTTTGCCTCATTCGTAGTTTTACCCGACCACCGTTATGAGCAAGCAACCGACATTCCTCTGCATTTCCAGCTATTTCAAAGGCAACGACTTCCTGCGCGGCGCCAAAGCGGCAGGCGCAAAAGTGTATTTTCTGACCTCCAAAAAACTGGAGCACAAGCCCTGGGCCCGCGAGGCCATCGACGAGATATTTTTTGTCAATCAGGGAGAAAACAATGAGTGGCACATGCCCGACGTGATCAGTGGCCTGGCCTGGCTCATGCGCAACCATAAAATTGACCGCATCGTGGCGCTCGACGATTTCGACGTGGAAAAAGGCGCCGAACTACGCGAACACTTCCGCATACCGGGTATGGGCCAGACGACGGCGCGGCACTTCCGCGACAAACTGGCCATGCGCATGAAAGCACAGGAAGAAGGCATCCTGGTGCCGCCTTTCTCCGCCTTGTTCAACGACGAGCAGATCAACGAGTTTGCCGACAAAACGCCCACCCCCTGGATCGTAAAACCGCGTTTCCAGGCTTCCGCCACGGGTATGAAAAAAGTCCATTCCAAAGAAGAACTCTGGGCTCACCTCGACTCGCTTGGCGGCGAACGGCATAATTTCCTGGTGGAACAGTTCAAGCCCGGCGACGTGTACCACGTCGACGCCCTGTCAGAAGGCGGAAAAATCGTTTTTGCCCGCGCCTCGCAATACCTGGCCCCGCCTTTTGACGTGGCGCACGGCGGCGGAATTTTCCGCAGCGCAGTCGTGCCTTTTGGTTCAAAAGACGAAAAACAACTGCACAAGGCGACCAGCAACGTGATGACCGCCTTCGGGATGCAATACAGCGCCAGCCATACCGAATTTATCAAAAGCCACGACGACGGCAAGTTTTACTTCCTCGAAACCTCCTCCCGCGTCGGAGGGGCTCACCTGGCCGAGATGGTGGAATATTCGTCGGGGATCAATATCTGGTACGAATGGGCGCGCCTCGAAGTCGCCGTCGCTACAGGCGAGAAGTACAATTTGCCAAAAATCAATTCACTCTACGCCGGTATCATTGTTTCGCTTACCCGCCAGGAGTGGCCCGACGACAATCAGTTCGAAGACCCGGAAATCGTCTGGCGACTGCGCAATATGGAACACCATATCGGCCTGATCGTGCAATCGGAAAAGCGCGAACGCATTCTTGAATTGCTCGACAACTACGCCGGCCAGATTCAAAAAGACTATCACGCCAGCGCCCCGGCGCCGAAAAAGCCGAAGACGTAAGGGTATATTTTCAACTGCTGTGGATTGAAATCCACGCAAACCGTGAGGCGAATTTTGAAATTCTACATACGTTAAGCCGCGATGCGGCAATTGAAGGGCGTCGATCTCAAAGGGTATAAAACCCTTAGATCTGTATGCCGCATCGCGGCAAAATGTATGTAGTAATGGTTGATTGCGAGAGCGTTTCATGCCGCATCGCGGCAAAATGTATGTAGCAATGAATGATTGTGTGAGTGAGTCATGCCGCATCGCGGCAAAATGTATGTAGTAATGAATGATTGTGTGAGTGTTTCATGCCGCATCGCGGCAAAATGTATTCTCCTCCCTCATTGCCGCAGCACCTTGTAACTGCCGGAAACCGTATGGTTGTTGCCTTGCACGTCCTGGTAGGTACCGTTGAAACTGCCGATCACGTGTTCGCCGGGATTGCCGAATTCGGTCACGGTAGTCGTGATATTAGGGGTTCCGATCGAATCCTGCCCGACGGAAAAACCGAGTACCGGGAAATCGCCTGTTTGCGCATTATTGGAAAAACTGATGAAGAAGGGAGTCTGTCCCCCGTAGATGTTGGTATAAGGCGCCCAATACTCAATTGCGGGGTCAGCATCCACAAAACTCACGCCGTCGAGCAGGTATTGAATGAATTCAGTCAGCGTGTTGCACGTTTCCAGATTGCCGGTTGCCAGCGGCGAAACCGCGTTGGTGAAAGTCTCAGGCGCCGATTGAAGCAGCAAAGCCGTGTTGTAACCTGTTACCGTTACGTCGGCCGGAGAAGGCAGGCAAACGAAGGTGTGCGTGAAATTGCCGTCGTTGTCCGTAAAGGCATATCCCGTAACGCCATTGCTGAAAACCCGGGCATATCCGCTGGACACTGCCTGCTGGCTGCAATCCGCTATGCGGCCGCTCACGGTAAATGACTGCAGCTGACTGCCCGGTATGATGATCGCCCCCAGATCAGTATCGGCGCTGAACGGCCCGATCGACTGGCTGTAGAGGGTTTGGCCGGCACAAGGTCCGGAAGTAATGCTGATGCTTATTTCGAGCGGGATACCCAGCGGCGCGCCGCCCGCAAAATTGCCTCCCATATCCGTCTCTCCGTGTCCGCAACCCCATCCGATCGAGTTATTCTGCGGGCAAACCCACACGTGTACACCTGACAAGGGGTGGTCGAGATCGCCCAAAAATACCTGGCCGCTCAATTGTACGCGCTCTCCCGGAAAATCACAGTTCCACCACGTAAAATGGCTCACCCGGCCGACGTACTCGTTGCCCTGGCGTTGGGCGCTGCCTTCCTCGATCCAGCGGGAACGATCCGAGTCGTACCACCACAGCGGAATGGTTTCCGGCGCCGCCGAGTTTTGGTCAGTTTGCACGGGCATCCGGATTTCCACGGTTTGGCCCGAGGCGACCTGCAGGGGTTCGCCGGCATTGCTTTCCAGTTCGACGGCCATCATGCCGAAGGTCACGAGTCCGACTTCTTCACCGCCGAGGTTGAGAGCGCGCAGGTCGCCGGGCATTTGCAGGAACCAGTTGTCGGAAGTCGGATCGATGTAATGTGCAAAGACGCGTACGGTTCCGTTGTACACGCTGCCGTCGGAACGGGCGACCGAACCGGCAGGAAAATCCAGCTTGCCGCCGCCGGGCACCGTAAGGGCGCCGCCTGCGGAAGCATTCAGCGTACCTACCAGTTCGCGGTTGACAAGTTGTACCTCCACCAGTTTTTCAGCGCCTTCTTCGACGATATAGCTGCGCGAAAATTCAAAATAACCAATCTTGTTGACCGACAGCCGGGCGTCGCGTGCAGGCAGACGCACGGCCTGAAGGCGGAATACGCCGTTTTCGTCGGTCTTGGCAAATGCGCCGCCGGCTCGCACAGCGGCATCGGTCACCGGTTGCCCTTGCGCGTCGGTCACCCGGCCGGAAAAGGAAACTTCAGCCGTAGGCTCGAAAAAAGGTGGCGCATCGTCTTTCCAGCACGATTGCCAGATAAAAGCCATCAACAAGGCGGGAAACAGGAAATAAAGGAGATTTTTCATTGGTGCATGCTTTTTTATGAAAGAATGTTTCTTCCATTACGCATGCTTTCCGGGCAGGGTTGGGTATTGCAGATAATAAAAGGCGACTTGGCTGGAGGTCCTGTATTTGCCGGCTTTTATTCTTTGGAAGAATTATTATCGTGCGGGATTGTTGGTTTTCGCAAAACATTATTACTCTTGTACTGTTATTCCGGACAGTAATTCCGATTTTCAATTTCAAATCAAAATTCAACTGCCTTAATCATGGAGCCGATACATAACACCACCCATAACAACGTAGCCGAAGTCAACATCACCGACGATGCTGAAATGCGGGAGAAAAACCGGCATGCCGCCCAACGCGGCCGTGTGTGGTTGTGCGCAGGCGTGGGCCTGATGGGCCTTAGTTTCGGCATCAACTTTCTGATGTTTCACTCCGACCAGTCGTTTACCACTGTCATGTATGTCATGACAACCCTGGGGGCGGTTTGCATTGTGAAAAGTCTGGCCGATCTCCTCGGCCTCTAAGCCACCTACACCGTACCTCTGTTGCGCGTCCGCCAAATGGACATCATCAGCCGGCCGGCAAACACCGGTGCGGCAATGATGCTGCCTACCCCGAAAAACAGCATCTCATTCCAGATATAGCGCTCTATAGCCGCTTTTTGCCCCATGGGCAAATGCCCCGTCAGGGTATCCCAGCCGCGTTCCTCAACGTAGTTCATAAAAGTGTGCATTCCGTCGATCAGGGCAAACACTAGCGGAAACATCAACAGCATGAGCGCAATTTTCAACACCTGGCGACGCGCCACGAACGTGTGTTGGAGCAAAAAGGTGTAGCGGGCCAGGGTGAGAAACACCGCGATGAAGACAATATTCGATACTTTGAATGGCCATACGTGCATAGCCTTCTGAATCGGGTACAGAACGGCTACAACCACCATCGCGGTGATAAACCACCACAGGAGTTCAAGGGCAAGCAGGAGGGCGTTTTTTTTATCCACGGGAAAAGTTCAGATCAATTTACGCAGCCCGGCCGGGCGTGCGGCCGCCAAGGTACAGCGCCGAAATAGAAGCCATCTCAAAAATGCGCTGCGGGCAGCTGTTTTGAGATGGCTTCGGGTCATTGGCTGATTGGATGTTTACTG
>JADZFP010000191.1 GCA_020849825.1 Saprospiraceae bacterium | reverse complement strand
GGGCCGTTGGGTTGCCGGAGGGCGTTTTCCAGTTTTTGCACCTGACCCACGAACAGGTTGGCGGCGTGATCGCCGATACGCGTATTGCCCATGTTGCATTTACCGGTTCGGTGGAAGGCGGCAAAGCCGTGCAACAGGCCGTGAACCGGCGTTTTCTGGCCGCCGGACTCGAACTGGGCGGCAAAGACCCCGCCTACGTGCGTGCCGACGCGCCGCTGGAATTTTCCATCGAAAACTTAGTGGACGGCGCTTTTTTCAATTCCGGGCAATCCTGCTGCGGCATCGAGCGGATTTACGTGCACGAAAGCTTGTTCGATACCTTCGTAGAGGGCTTTGTAGATTTAACCAAACAATACCAACTCGGCAATCCGCTGCACCCCGATACCACCCTTGGGCCGATGGTGCGTACTTCAGCCACCGATTTTGTAAAAAATCAAATCCGGGAAGCCGTCCGTAGAGGCGCGCGGGCCCTGATCGATCCCGGCCATTTCCCCGAACACCGCGACGGTACGCCCTACCTGGCGCCGCAGGTGCTGGTTGGCGTTGATCATTCCATGTCTTTAATGAGGGAAGAAACTTTCGGGCCCGCGGTGGGCATCATGCCCGTGAAAGACGACGCGGAAGCCATTCGCCTGATGAACGACAGCCGCTACGGCCTCACCGCATCGGTATGGACGCAAAACGTCGAAGTCGCCATGCACATCGGCGACCAACTGGAAACCGGAACCTGTTTTATGAACCGCTGCGATTACCTCGACCCCGCGCTGGCCTGGACGGGGGTGAAGGATTCGGGGCGGGGGTGTACGTTGTCGGTGCTGGGGTATGAGGCGATTACCCGACCCAAATCTTTTCATTTGAGGGAATATTAAGCCTTCACTGCACCTTATCCCCCCTTAATATCCGGAACCGTTTCCGGGCTTCCACGGCAAACACGCTGCCGGAATAATCGAGAAAAACCTTCTCATACAGTTCCTTGGCTTTTTCCGGATCGTTGAGTTTTTCCTCGTACAGCACCGCCAGGGCATAGAGCGAGTTGTCGGCGCGGATGTCCTCTTTGAATTTTTCCACTACCTGCTGGTATAGTCCGGCGGCTTTGACGTAGTCGCGTTTTTTCTCGTATATCTGCGCTTCGAGGTAAAGGATATCGTCCTGAAGCGTGTTTTCGGGAAAGCCCTGGCGCAGGGTGTCCAGTTTCAGGAAGGCCTCGGCGAAGCGGTTCTGGAACATGAGCAATTCGGCGGCGGCATACAGCGACATGGCGTCGGTGGTGGTGTCGGAATTGAGGTTGTCCATGATGAACACCGACAGGTCGAGCGCGTCGTTGGAGATCAGTTTGGAAGTGGAGGCTTTCAGCACGTTGAACTGTGCCTGGGCCCATTCGAAGTCGCCGTTGAAATAAGCGAGTTTGGCGTTTTTGAAACGCGCTTCCTGTCCGAGCATTTCTTCGCGAAAATCCTTATCCACCTGGCTGTACAGCAGGGTGCTTTCCCAGATGTCGCCGTTCATCAGGTAGAAGTCGGCGAGGTTGATCTTAACGCGGGCCATGGTGTTGCGGTCGATGCCGGGGGTTTGGCGCAACCCGTCGAGCAGGGCGATGGCTTTGGGGAGGTCGTTGATGTAAAACGCTTCCAGGTCGGCCAGTTGTACCACGATGTAGGCTGTTTGCCGGCCGCGACCATACTGGGTCAGGAAACTTTCGTATTCGCTTTCCAGGGTGCGCAGTTCTTCGGCGGTATAGTCAAATCCCTCGGTGATTTTCCGGCGCCGGCAGTTCATGGCTTCGCGTTTGGCGTCGAAGAAGAAGGGGTTTTGCGCGCCTTTTTCGGCAATGATATATTCGTATCCGGCTATGGCCGTGTCGTAGTCTTTGGCATTGGCAGCGTCGTTGGCCAGTTTAAAAATGCGCTGGCCGGGTTCGTCGAGGCGTTTGTCAAGGGCTTTATACTGGCGCAGGGCGCTTTTGTAATCCTTGCGTTGTACGAACGACCATGCCAGCAGTTCGATGTAGTCGGGGTTATTGTCGCTCTGCAGGCGGGTGTACAGCTGGCTTTGCAGTTCGGTGTATTCGGCGGGGGCCAGGTAGCGCGCCAGGTAGGTCTGGATGGTGGTCAGCCGGCCCGGGTCATTGGAAAGGGCCGTCAGGTATTGTTCGAGCATTTTGGCGGTGTCGCCTTTCCGGCGGTACAGTTCGCCCAGGTTGAAGGCAAAGCGGGTGGGGTCTTTGAACAGTTCGGAGCCGCGCTCGTAGGCTTTAATAGCCAGGTCGTATTTCGCGTTGGTCACGAAGGTGTTGGCCAACTGGGTAATCGCCGTGTAGTCGGGCGCCACGCGTTCTATCGCTTTCTGGTATTGGGCGTCGGCTTCCGCCTGTTTGCCCTGGCGGTCGTAGAGGTTGCCGTAAAAAACGTAGAGTTTGACGTTGGCTGGCGACCGTTTCAGCTGTTTTTTTAGGGCCGCTTCCCCTTCTTCGTACTGCTCCAGGTTGAGCAGACAGTTAAGATACCGTTCAAAATAATAATCGCTCAGCCCGCGGTCGCTTTCCGTCAGTTGGGCATACAGAACGCTTGCCTTTTCGTATTCGCCGTTCATGTAATATTGGTTGGCGAGGTTGGGGTCCTGGGCCAGGGCGCTGCCGCTCAGGGCAAAAAGAACGGTCAATAAAGCGGCAAGCCGCAACAACTGCGATTGCGATATCATGTGTCTGAATTGTTTGAGCCAAAAAACAAAAGGCAAAGATACCGGAAAAAACGTTTGAGCGGGGGATTGTGTTTTGCGGCAAATGTTTCGATTTACGATTTACGATTGAAGCGTCCCGATAAAGCTGGGTACAACCTTTTCTTCGGATACCCCAATCGTAAATCGTAAATCGTAAATCAATTCACATTCTTTTCACCACCAGCGGCGCATCACCCCGGCCCGGGCAGTCGTCTTTTACCTTGGTAAAGGTGACGGTATCGCTGTCGATAGTAAACTTATACACGCCTTTTTGGTCGGAAGGGCAGATGTCCTTGCCGGCAGTGTCCCAAACGGTGACCTGATCGCCGTCGGCAGTGTAAGAGCCGCTGGAGTCAGCTGTACCGTCGGAGCCATAGTCGAAGGAATAGGTGTCCTGGGTAATCGTCATGGTAAATGCGATGGATTTGCCGTCCGGTCCGGGAACTTCGCCTGCCCATTTGCCAACGATGCTGGCCTGGGTGGCGGTACTGGCGCCGGATTTCTGGGCGAAGGCGGTTGTGGCAAGTGCGAGCGCAAACAACGGAAGCAAAAATAATTTTTTCATACGGTTGTGTGATTGGTGAAAAAAGTTTGTAGCCGGGCGAATGTAGAAATATTGTTTCAGAAACTTGCAGAAGCGCAGATAATTTTCCAGGATACGTTGCGCAAAAAATCACCGCGGCTTATACCCTGCCATCGCATAGTATAAAATGTACGCATAACAGGGCAGCATCGTGATCAGCAACGCTGCCTGGTGCCCGGCGGATTGTTCCAGCAGGCCGTACAGTTGCGGCAACACGGCGCCGCCGGCAATGCCCATCACCAGGAACGCCGAGCCGATCTGCGTGAAACGCCCCAGGCCGTTGATGGCCAGCGGAAAGATGGCCGGCCACATCACGGCGTTGGCCAGTCCCAGCAGGGCGACGCACATAACGGCAGCTGAACCCGCGGTGAAGTAAGTGAGCGCCGTGAGGATCAGACCCAGGATAGCCGAATATTTCAGGAAATTTTGCTGCGAAATATACCTGGGAATCAATATGATGCTCAACACGTAACCCACCAGCATGGCGGCCAGGGTAAAGGAGGTGAAGTACTTTGTCTGGTCGAGGGAGAAACCCAGCGCGCGTCCGTAGATGCCGATGCCGTCGCCGGCCATTACCTCGGCGCCCACGTAAAAGAAAATGGCGAGCGCGCCCAGCAGCAGGTGTGGAAACTGCCAGATACTGGTGCGGCCCGCCGACAATGCCGCGGAGCCTTCGGCCGTGTCTTCTGCGGCGGTGTCGATTTCCGGAAGTGCCGAGCGGCGGATCATAATGGCCAGGGCAGCCAGCACCAGCGCCATAACGATGTATGGCATCACCACGCGGGTGGCCAGTTCGTCGAGCAGCAGGGCTTTTTGTGCCGCGTCGGTGGCTGCCAGCACCTGCTCCTCGATGGCGTTGGCGTTTTTCAATACAATGCTGCTCAGGATCAGCGGACTGAGAATGCCGGCCACCTTGTTGCAAATACCCATGATACTGATGCGCTGGGCCGCGCTTTCAATGGGGCCGATGATGCTGATATAAGGGTTGGAGGCCGTTTGCAGCAAGGACAAACCCATGCCCTGCACAAACAGACCCGTCAGAAACATCGGAAACGCCCGCGCGTTGGCCGCCGGGATAAAGACCAGGCAACCCGCGGCCATCACCAGCAAACCCAGGGCCATGCCGTTTTTAAAACCGGTGCGCTTCAAAATCTGGGACGAAGGGATGGCCAGGAAAAAATAACTGATATAAAAGGCAAACGTCACAAACAAGGCCTGCATGGTATCCAGTTCGCAGGCCAGTTTCAGAAAGGGAATCAGGGTGCCGTTCAGCCAGGTGACAAAACCGAAAATAAAGAACAACAGGCCGATGATCGTGATCTGATACAGATAGCCGGCCGGGCGGGTAGAAGTAGTACTCATAAAACAAGGAAAGTTAGGTGCGTGTGAAATTGGCGCGGGTTTTGGACTTTTGCGGCCTGGCAAATGTAGCAATCCCCCCGAACCTGGCAACTTTCTTTCATTTAACAAATAAAAACGCATGAAACCCACACTTTTAATCCTTGCGGCAGGCATCGGTTCCCGTTATGGCGGTTTGAAACAGGTAGACGGCATGGGCCCCGGCGGCGAGGCCATTTTGGAATATTCGGTGTACGACGCGCTGCGCGCAGGTTTTGAAAAAATCGTATTTGTCATCCGTAAAGACATCGAAACGGAATTCCGCGAACGCATCGGGCGCAAAATAGAACGGCAGGCCCATGTAGAATACGCCTTTCAGGAAATGCGCACCGGCCTGGAATGGATGAGCGAAGCTCCCCGCCGGGAAAAACCCTGGGGCACCGGCCACGCCATACTTTCCGCCAAGAACTGCATTGCCGAACCCTTTGCCGCCATCAATGCCGACGATTTTTACGGCGCCGATGCTTTCGCGGTGTTGGGGCAATTCCTGCAAACCGAATGTTCGCCTTCGGCCTATGGCATGGTGACCTACCAGCTGGCCAATACCCTGTCGGAAAACGGCTACGTGTCGCGGGGCGTTTGCTCCGTCGACGGCGCCGGATACCTGAGCGAAGTGACCGAACGCACCAAAATTGAGCGGCTGGAAAGCGGTATTTTTTACACCGGGGAACAGGGAGAACAACATCCCCTGGCCGAACAAACGCCCGTATCCATGAATTTCTGGGGTTTTCATCACAGTATCTTTCCGGAACTGGAAACGCAGTTCCGCGCCTTCGTAGAAGCCAATGCCGGGCGGCCAAAAGCAGAATTTTATATTCCAACGGTAGTGAACAACCTGCTGAACGACGGCAAAATCCGCGTCAGGGTACTGTCCAGCGCCAGCCAATGGTATGGCGTGACTTATCCCAAAGACAAAGAAACCGTGCGCGAAGCGCTTGCCCGCATCGCTTCCAACGGCCATTATCCCGTGCCTTTGTGGTGATCCGTTAAAGGGGCCTGGTGAAAAGGTTTCTGTATGACAGATTAGCCTATTTTTGCGCTGAACGGTTAAAAAAAAGCTATATGCAAACAGATTCCACACTTTCCTTTCGCCCTGTCCGCCCCGAAGACAACCCTCAGGTAGCCAACATTATCCGGACGGTGATGACCGAATACGGCGCCGTCGGTGAAGGATATTCCATTGAAGACCCGGAAGTGAACGCCATGTACGAAGCATACGACAACAACCGGGCCTTGTTCCTCGTATTGCAAACCGAAGACGGCCGGCTGGTGGGCTGCGGCGGCATTGCCCCCCTGC
>JADZFP010000190.1 GCA_020849825.1 Saprospiraceae bacterium | reverse complement strand
TGGCCGTTGGTCGCGCCTTGTTGGGCGATGCCGAGTGCGTTGCCTGTAATACCAGTGCCGCTCAATGTGCCGTTGGCTACGACGACCTGGGTGCCCCAGTTGTCGCCGCTGCCGCCCGATTGGTCGGCCGCGGGCGCCCAGGTGGTGCCGTTCCATTTGAGCACCTGACCGCTGGTCGCGCCCATTTGAGCGATTTTAGCGCCCGTGACTGCTCCCGGGGCGATATTGTTGGTGGCGACGCCGTTGAGCATGATTTCGAAGTTGCCCACCGTTCCGTTTTTGATCTGAAGATTGTTGAACGGGCCGCTGATATCGCCGTCGGCCTGTGAAAAGATCGTAATATCGTTGGAGCCGTCGGTGTCGCCGATATTGGTGATGGTATACACGCCGTTGACAACATCCACGTCGATGCCATTGCCCTGGACGATATTCGTGACGCCCTGAGCGTCGGCCGCGGGCGCCCAGGTCGTGCCGTTCCATTTGATGACCTGGCCATTTGTGGCGTTCATATTGTCAATTTTGGCCGCGGTAACAGCGCCGTTGGCTATTTTGGACGTGGTGACGGCGTTGTCGCCGATTTTGGGGTTGGTGACGGCTCCGTCGGCGAGGTCGGCTGTAGCCACGCCACCGTTGGCGATTTCGGCAGTTCCGACTACCCCTGCTGCGATTTGAAGGTTGTTGAACGGACCGGTGACGTCGCCGTTAGCCTGCGTGCTGGTCGTGATATCGTCGGCGGCATTGGTATCGCCGCTGTTGCTGATGGTAAAGTTGGGGGAACTCCCGGTCACGTTGATCCCGTTACCCGCCGTTATACCGATACTGGTAATACCCTGCGCGTCGACGGCCGGCGACCAGCTGGCGCCATTCCATTTGAGTACCTGGCCCGAACTGGCGCCCATGTCGGCCAGTTTGGCGGCCGTGACGGCATCGTCGGCAATTTTGCTCGTGCTTACGGCATTGTCGGCGAGATCCAGGTTGCCGACGGAATTGTTGGCGATTTCGGCACTGCCAACTGCGCTGGCATTGATCTGAAGGTTGGAAAATGTGCCGCTTACGTCGCCGCTGGCGGTCGAGCTGAACGTGAGGTCGTCGCCTGCATTGGTGTCGCCGGTATTGGTAATCACGAAATTGAACCCGTTCTGTTGCACATTGATACCAAAACCACCGTCGATGTTAACCGTTCCGGGTGGGGGTACCACGGTACACACGTCGGTAACCCGGCCATTTGCATCGATCTGAATAACCGGAATTTGTGTTGCGCTGCCATAAATACCGGGCGTCACGCCGGAAGGACTCAGTTGAATGGTGCCCGAGGTAGTGATCGGGCCGCCGCTCAGGCCTGCGCCGGTATTGAATTGAGTAACCGTTCCGTTGAAACCGTTGTCGTTCAGGTCGTTGGAGGGCGTCCATTGCGAGCCGTCCCATTTGAGGGTTTGGCCGGGTTGGGCGCCTTGTTGCGCAAGGCTGAGCGGGTTGCCGGCTGTGCCGTTGCCACTCAGAACAGGGGAGGTCTGGACGGTTTGGCTGCCCCAGTTGTCGCCACCGCCGCCACCGCCGCCATTGGCTGCCGTTTGGGCGTAGAGGGCATAGGGAACACTCATCAGCTGCGTCGCGCCGAGGTCGTCGAAAGCGCCGGGGGAAGTTTCGATGGCTACCGTCAGGAATTTTGCCCCGCCGCCCCAATTGATGGTGGCGAAGTCGCCCAACTGGGGCTGACCGCCCTGGCCGATGGTCAGGTTGATCAAACCAAATTCGTTGGTGGAAACGATCTGCTTTTCTGCATAGGCAATCGGGCCGTTGGGCGCGCCGCTGCGAATAGTGAAGAGCAATGAAACCGTTTGGTTGGACAGCGCAGTGCCATCGGCGCCGCGTACAACGCTTTGATAATTAAAGCCTTGGGGGGTGAATTGGGCAAAAGCATGGAATGAGATGCCGAGGCAGAACGCCAACAGGAACAGTAATCTTTGTTTCATGAACAATGCAGTTTTGGAATGATCATGCTGATAAATGAACAGGCAGAGACGGATGCCTCCTGAGCAGGATTATCGTTTAAAGCCGGACAAAGCGAATCGTCGCGGACGCCCGGGTTTGCGTATCTATTAGTTGTAAAAAATAGACGCCGGCCTGCCAATCGGTGCAGTCCAGCAAAGTGCCTTCCGGGGTGTCCAGTGCAATATCAAAGACCAGCGGACGACCCATCAGGTCATAAACGGCCGCCTTCAATTGACCGGACGACTGGGCGGTATACCGTATATATAAATGGTCTGTCGCGGGATTGGGGAACACCTCGATTTCCCAGGCAGCCAGGGTGGCCTCCTGTGTGGAGACGGAAAGACACAAATCGGGCTGGTGAAACCCCTGGGTGAGTTGATAGCCGGAAACAGGGCCGAGTGTAAAAATGACCGGTTCACCTACCGTCCAGGCCCAGGTATTGCCTTGCTGAACGGTAATATCGCCGCCTGCAGCCAAAACCTGATTGCAGAGTGCGATGTTTTGTGCGGAAAGGGGCAATGCGAACAGCCCCGCGAAGAAGGGAAGTAGTACAAATCGGTTCATGGTAACAATTGGATTGAAAAACGCCGGTGTGGCAATGACCGGAGATATGGTTTATTTTGTACCAAAAATCGGGCCGGAATCTTGTGATGTATCCCATGCTTCGGCCCGTTTGATACGTTTGCCGTCAAAAATCGTCACCTTTTCCATGAAAAACGTTCTTTTCTTCTCCCTTTTTCTGCTTTTCTCACCAAAACTTGCCACCGCACAGTCGGGCCAGATCACGGGCGACCGCGAAGTGGCGGCCGACGAGCAAAGCAGGTTCGAATACATGACTCGCGCCGATACCGCCGGCCTCTCGCCATACCTCTCGGCCGATCTTGTTTACATCCACTCCAATGGCCTGGTAGAAACCAAAACGGAGCATTTGCAAGCCATTTCTAACGGTAAACTGGTGTACAAACTCATGGAGCGTGAGAACGTAAAAATTCGGCGCTATGGCAAAATCGCGATCAGTAACGGAGTGTTACATGTCGCCGGCATCCTCAACCAGAATCCGTTCGATATCCGGCTGCTATATACGGCCGTGTACCAAAAAAGAAAGGGTAAATGGCAGTTGCTCAACTGGCAATCCACCCGAATTTAAGTGGCAGGCCGCCCTTTTTCTCTACTTTTGCGCCCGCTTTGCCCAACCGAATATTTTTTGAAGATGCCTGTATTGACGAAAAAACAAAAACAACCTGCCGAAAAATCCAGTCTGCGCGATGTTGAACTGGCCTTCCGTTTGATGGCCACCGCCAAAGCCATGACGGAATTGTACGAGGCCAATTTCAAGTTTGTCTCCAAATACGTACATGCAACGTCCAGAGGCCATGAAGCCATTCAATTGGCCATCGGGATGCAAATGCTTCCCCAGGACTATGCCTACCCGTATTACCGCGACGACGCTATGTTGCTGGGGATGGGATTGCGGCCCTACGAACTGATGTTGCAATTGATGGCCAAAAAGGATGATCCTTTTTCCGGAGGCCGGTCTTACTACTGTCATCCGAGTTTGCGCCGCCCCGACAAGCCAAAAATTCCGCATCAAAGCAGCGCCACCGGCATGCAGGCCATCCCGGCCACCGGCGCAGCCCTGGGTTTTTGGTACAAAGAACAAATGGGGCTTTTTGACGCAGATGAAACAAAGCGTCCGCCCCTGGTGGTTTGTTCCCTGGGCGATGCATCGGTCACGGAAGGCGAAGTTGCCGAGGCTTTACAAATGGCGGTTTTGAAAAAATTACCCATTTTGTACCTCGTGCAAGACAACGGCTGGGATATCTCCGCCAATGCGGCTGAAACCCGTGTCGCCAATGCAGCCCAGTACGCCAAAGGTTTTCCCGGCCTGGAAACTAGAAGTATCGACGGCAACGATTACGAAACCTGCCGCGATACGGTTGCTGAAATATTCGAAACCATTCGGCGCGAACGGCGTCCGTTTCTGCTGCATGCGCGGGTGCCGCTGCTCAATCACCACACTTCCGGCGTGCGAAAAGAGTGGTATCGCGACGATCTGGCGGAGCATCAAAGCCGCGACCCTTACCCGATGCTGCGCAACCGAATGTCGACACTGGGTTTTACCGAACAGGCGCTCATTGATATTGAAAATCAGGCTTCTGCCATGGTTGAGGAAGATTTCGACGCCGCGCGGAATGCACCTGATCCGGAGCCGGCCGACCTGTACCAATTTGATCTGGCGCCTACACCTGTGCTGGAGGAAACCGGAGAACGCTCGCCAGCGGGTCGTGAAGCCAAAGTCATGGTCGACAGTGCTTTGTTTGCCATCGAAGAACTGATGCGCACCGATACGCATTGCCTGTTGTACGGCCAGGACGTCGGCCGCCGGCTGGGCGGCGTATTTCGCGAGGCGGCGACGCTGGCTGAGAAATTCGGCGATCACAGGGTATTTAACACACCCATTCAGGAGGCGTTTATCATTGGCAGCACGGCGGGCATGAGCGCGGTTGGCCTGAAACCGATTGTCGAAGTCCAGTTTGCCGATTATATCTGGCCGGGGCTCAATCAATTGTTTACCGAAGTCAGCCGCTCTTACTACCTCTCCAACGGCAAATGGCCTGTTTCCTGTATTATCAGGGTGCCCATTGGCGCATACGGAAGCGGCGGCCCTTATCACTCCAGCAGTGTGGAAAGTGTTGTGACCAATATCAGGGGTATAAAAATAGCATACCCCAGCAATGGCGCCGACCTGAAAGGCTTGCTGAAATCGGCTTATCACGACCCCAATCCGGTGGTTATATTTGAGCACAAAGGACTTTACTGGAGCAAAGTGCCGGGTACCGAACTTGCGCGTACCGTGGAGCCCGCCGAGGATTACCTTTTGCCGTTCGGCCAGGCGCGCATCGCCCTGTTGGCCGATGAACAACAGGTGAAATCGGGGGGCACCCTCGGTGTCGTTACTTATGGTATGGGCGTACACTGGGCCATCAACGCAGCCCAAAAATGGCCGGGCCGGATTGAAGTACTCGACCTGCGCACCCTTGCGCCGCTCGACGAAGAAGCGATGTACACCCTGGCTAAAAAGCACGGCAAAGTATTGGTCGTGACCGAAGAGCCGGTCAACAATACATTTGCCCAAAGCCTTGCTGCCCGAATCGGCGAGCATTGTTTCCAATGGCTCGACGCGCCGGTGCGCACACTCGGATCGGTCAATATGCCGGCTGTGCCGCTCAATGCCACGCTCGAAGCGGAGATGATTCCTTCGACCGACAAGGTGGCAGCAGCCATGGATGCCTTATTGCGCTGGTGAGCCTGCCGGGGCTTCTGTCGGCACTACCGGCGGTATGGGCAGTGTTTTGATCTTTTTGCCATCGAGGAAAAAAGACACCGATTGGGCGTTGCCCCGGCGCACGTCGACAATTGCCGTTGGTTTGATGGCATACGTCTGACTGCCGCCTTTGCGCAGTTGAAAGCGAACATTGATCTCACCGTTTTCTTCGCTCGCCGATTCGAAATGCAACTCGGTCGCTTGCTGGGTTTGTTGCAGCGCCATGCCAATGATTACTTCCTTATTGAAATCAGGACTGATGAACGAGGTCGTTTTGTGCGCCATGAGCCGTTTTGAAAATTCAGGCTGGTTGCCGATGATTGTACAGTAGGGGGCGTTGTCGGTCAGGACGTTTTCCGTAAAAAAATAATTGGTCAGAACGCTGCCGCCGTTGGTCTTGTTCAGTTGTTCGCCATCGGGCGCAGGTGCCGGAAAGGAACTGATTTGGACGTTGTTTTGAATAAAATTGATCGTTTTGACCTGTTCTTTGCGCGGAAAACTAAACAACAGGACCGGCTGAGCCGTCCAGGTCAACTGATCTTTTCCTTCCACAATTTCAAAATGTACATTGGCCGCATCGCCTTCCTGAACGATTTTACTGACCCGTATGTCAGTCATTCTGGTGGTCGGAGGCACGGCAATGGCGGCAATGAAATCGGTGTCGAAATGAGGAATGCCGATTTCGTTTTCGATGGTTTTTCCAAGTCCGAAATGATCGGTGAATGCTTTGGCGTTGGGCAATAGCCAGCACTGGCGTTCTTTGATTTCCACCGTATTGAGCAGAAAATAACTTTTCAGCACGCTGACCGGCAGATCGGTCGTGCCAGTGCTGGCATTATCACCTTTTTGATCCTGTTTTGAAGCGCCGGACTGGCAACCGAAAGCGAGCAGAAAAGAGGCCGCAACGAAAAGAAGGTATTTATTCATGATGATTTGTTTGATTGTCGATTGAATGCAAGTATCAGGTAGCCGGTAAGGCCGGCCAGCAGTGAAGCAAATAGTATGGCAGTTTTAGCTATCTCAATTTCGGCCGACGATTCAAAAGCCAGCAAGGTGATGAAAATTGACATGGTAAAGCCGATCCCGGCCAGCATGCTTCCTCCGGCCAATGCCTTGCGATTCAGTTCGGAAGGAATAATTGCACCCAGGCGCAGGGCAAGCCAGACACCCATCCCGATGCCCAGCGGTTTGCCGACCAACAGCCCGAGTATGATTCCGAGTCCGATGGTGGAAGTCAGTGCATTGGTCCATCCATGTTCGAGGACCAGGCCGGCATTGGCCAAAGCAAACAAGGGCATTATGATGAAGGCGACGGGTTTGTGAAGGGCATGCTGCAAACGCGCCGACGGACTGTTGTCGCCGCCTTTACCAAAAGGTATGGAAAATGCCGTGAGTACCCCCGCTATGGTAGCGTGTATGCCGGTTGCGTGCAGGGTATACCACAACGCTGCGCCCAGTATAAGGTAAAGCGCGATGGCGTTGACCCGAAACCGGTTGAGCGCGATCATCAGGGCAAAAATGCCGGCCGACACGCCCATCCAGAGCCAGGAAAAATCCTGGGTGTAAAAAATAGCGATGACCAGAATGGCGCCCAGATCGTCGATGATGGCGAGAGCGGTTAAAAATACCTTGAGGGCGTTCGGGATTTTATTCCCGGCCAGCGACAATACACCCAGCGCGAACGCAATATCGGTGGCCATGGGGATGCCAACGCCGCGTTGCGAGATCGGTTCCGTGTTAAAAAAAAGGTAAACGGCCGCGGGTACAACCATGCCACCGATCGCAGCGCCGACGGGCAGCAAAGCGTTACGGCGATCGGAAAGTTCGCCGACGTAGAGTTCGCGTTCTATTTCGAGACCGATCAGCAGGAAAAAGATTGCCATCAGGCCGTCGTTGATCCAAAATTCGAGTGAGCCGCCGGGAAGTTGCAGGCGCCAGAAGCCGAGATACTGGCCACCGACCGTCGAATTGGCAGCTATTATGGCCACCAGGGCGCAGAACATGAGCAGATAACCGCCGGATTTTTCGCTTTCGGCGAATTCTCGGAATAATTTCGTCAGTTTATAAACCATAATGCCTCAATTTTCCCGGCCTGCAAATCACGAGAGGTTGCACCTGATTTTCAAAATAAATGCGTTGCACACATGAAGTATATCAAGGAAACCGCCCCCTTCGCCTACGTGATTTTTCTGGGGATCGCCATATTTCTGCTGGATTTATTCGAGTTTTCCAGCGAGAGCGCACGTAAAGGAATACTGATACCGGTTGCTTTGTTCAAGGCAAGTTACTTTTTATACCTGCTGATCAGCCGATTGAGAAAAACTGCCGGACAACAATTTTTCTTTTACCAGTTTGCCAATTTCATCGCGCTGAGTGTTTTGCTCGTCGTCGTTTCGTTTTCTCTGGACTACTACTGTTTTTACCGGATCGATGCCAGTTCTTTTAGTGGCATCCCGCCCGGAATATCAACGCTGAAGGAATTTTTGGCCTTCTTTTATTTCTCCGTAAGTACGTTCACGACCGCCGGGCTGGGCGATATCACACCGCGAGGAAGCCTTACGCAGGTTTTGGTTGCCCTGCAATTATCGATCGGCTGGCTGACAACTGTTTTGGTTATCGGCAATATTGCGCATTTGCGGGAAGACCTGACTCAAAGGCACTGAAACAACTATTTTCCTCGCCCTTGCAGCAATACCAGCGCCGTGTAGAACATAATTTTGAAATCGAGCGCCAGCGACATGTTTTCGATGTAAAGCAGGTCGAATTTGAGGCGTTGCAACATTTCTTCGACCGTAGAGGCGTAGCCGTATTTTACCTGTCCCCAGGATGTGATGCCCGGCCGCACTTTGAGCAGGTGTTTGTAGTGCGGGTTGTGGGCCATGATTTGATCGATAAAATGCCTGCGCTCCGGGCGCGGCCCGACCAGCGACATGTCGCCCCGCAAGACGTTCCAGAAATTCGGGATTTCATCAAGCCGCCATTTGCGCATGGTGGCGCCCCAGGGCGTACAGCGCGGATCGTTTTCTCCGGTAGACAGTTGCGGCCCCAGTTTTTCAGCATCCACGTACATGGAGCGGAATTTAATAATTGTAAAAGGATGACCTTGCAAACCCAATCGCTCCTGCCGGTAAAATATGGGCCCCGGAGACGACAGCCTGACCCGCATCGCGATAAACAAAAGCAAGGGTGACAGCAGAATCAGTACCACTGCACTGGCGGTTACGTCGATCAGTCTTTTGATGGCCCTTTGCCATCTGGGCATAAGCCCCTGGCGTATTTCAATCAAAACTGCGCCGTACAAATGGCTCCTGTTCACCGAACCGAGCAGGATGTCGTCCATGTCGGGGATGATTTTGACCAGCACGTGTTCGCCAAAATCGAAAACGACATTCAGGATATCCCTGACCTTGTTGTGTTCGGAGGTCTCGATGGCAATGATAATTTCCTCGATGTCGTGCGATCTGACCACGGATTCAAGGTCTTTCAAATCGCCGAGGCGCGGCAAATGCCGGCCCAGTTCACCGTCTTTTTCTCCATTGATGTCGAGGTAGCCGGCAAATTTGTAACCCAGACTTTTCGGGCGACTGATGATGTCCTGGTAAAGTTCGAGCGCATTCTGATTGCCCCCGATAACCAGTGTGTTGAAAGCCACTTTCCCCGCTTTGATGCGTCGGCTGGCGCGCGTCAGCAGGATCATTCTGCTTGTTGTCGTCAGGACAAAATGCAGGGAAAAAAGGATCAGGAAAGAGCGATAGTAGGTGTGATAATCCCGCACCACATCATCGAGCACCAGGGTAAAGAAGAGGAACATTACCCCGAAGAGGCTCAGAAAAAAAGTACGCATAAACACGGTAAGCCGCGACATGCGATACACATCTGTGTGGTGATCAAAAATGCCGTACAGAAACGTCCAGCCCAGCGGCACAACCAGTGTGCCGAGGTACAGATTAGGATCTTTCAATATTTCGGCACTGAGGGGGACGCCTTCCAGGTGTTTGCGGAAAATAAAAAACAGGGCCCAGGCCAGCATCGCCATAATGAAATCGGCGACGCCATAGTAGAAAGTATCGCGTTGGCGTTGTTGGCGGGACATTGGCTGGCTTTATCGTTGCTGTGTTGGCAGGGCTGCTGCCGGATTTAATCGGGTTAAAAATGTGCCAGCCTGATATTATCGAGTCGTACGGCGCCATTGAGCTGGGAATAATTTCCGCTGTCGTCGGTCGGCAAATTGGCCACGAAGTAGAGTCGATATTGTTCCTGATTCAGGCTGATGAGGAACTCGGTAAGGTTGAGATAAATTTTATTCCATTCGCCATCAGTAGAGCCAAATGCATAAACCGGCTGAGGAATTTCAGAAAGCCCCCCGCTTTGGCCGATCAGGATGAGGCTGAACGGCATGTCGCAGGCATAATGGAGTTCCATCCATACCTGGTTTTCAAAAGTGGCAGGCAGGGCTGTGGCCTCGGTTGCGATTTGCATCAGGAAGTGGGATGTGTCGACCGTCATGACAAGCGAATTACCTGCAAAAGCACCGGAGGTGGTGATTTGAAAGGAATTGTCGGGATCGCCGTCGCGGTTTTCAATACCGATGGTCGAACCGCCGTCGAAACTTGTCCGGTTGAATGCCCAGGGAAATACGGCTGCCGGGTCATAGGCGGTTTGGGGCTGAATAGTGGTTGTTTCGCCGGGTTTTAATGCCTTTGTCAGTTCAAACCTTGACAAAAATGGGTAAATGTTGGGCGTGGAGGTGACGCCGTTTTCTTTGACGCCCGGAAACACAATGATATCAACGTCGCCTTCTGCCAGCACAGGAACCGTTGCCGGCAAGGTGTAGGCGCCCAAAAACTCGCCGTCGACGTACAGCCAGCCTTCAGACAATTCATGCCAGCCCGCACCGCCTTCCGCGTTAACGATAAAAGGTTCGATTTTCAGGTAGGCAGGTATTTGCTCCACTTCGTCTTTGCACCCGAAAAACAGGAGTGGCAGGAGAAAAAACAGTTTTTTCATGTGTGTTTATTTTGATCAGGTAATCGTTTGTCGGTTCAAACGCCGCCGGCATTGGAAATGATGCCCGCGTTTGAGCGATTACTTGGCCCGCATATAGACTTCGATGGTTACGCCTTTGAAATTGAAATGTTTACGTAGCTGGTTTTCAAGGAATTGTTTGTATGAATCCCGTACGTAGTTGGGATTATTGACAAAAAAAGCAAAAGACGGATAATGCGTCGGCAACTGCGTGATGTATTTGAATTTCGGGTAGCGGCCTTTTACGGAGGGTGGGGGAGTCGCCTCGATGATCGGCAGCATTAAGTCGTTCAATTCGGATGTTTTAATTTTTCTCGTGCGGTTTTGATAAACCTCCATGGCTGCTTCGATGGCCTGGAAAATGCGCTGTTTTTCGGTAGCGGAGATAAATACCACCGGAACATCGTCGAACGGCGCCATACGGGCTTTGATACCCAGTTCGTAATCGCGGGCCGTATTGGTTTCCTTTTCAATCAAATCCCACTTGTTGACCAGGATCACGATGCCTTTGTGGCGTTTTTGAGCCAGGCGAAGAATGGCCAGGTCCTGGGCTTCGAGACCTTGCGTGGCATCGATGACCAAGAGGCATATATCGGCTTCTTCCACGGCTTTGACGGCGCGCATGACGGAGTAGAATTCCAGGTCTTCCTCCACCTTCGCTTTTTTACGGATACCGGCGGTGTCGATCAGCATAAACTCCATGCCGAACTTGTTGTAATGTGCGTGTATCGGGTCGCGCGTGGTGCCGGCGATGGGCGTCACGATGTTGCGCTCTTCGCCGAGCAGGGCATTTGTCAGCGAGGATTTGCCCACGTTGGGCCTGCCTATGATCGCGAATTTGGGTAATTCCGTTTCGAGATCGGGCTCATTGTCGATATGCTCCACGACCGCGTCGAGCAGATCGCCGGTGCCGCTTCCGCTGATGGAGGCAACGAAAAAGACGTTTTCGAACCCAAGGCTGTAAAACTCGTTGGCGTCGAGGTAACTGGAGTGGTTGTCGACCTTGTTGACCACTACGAATACCGGTTTGGTGCTGCGGCGCAGGCGTTTGGCGATGTCTTCGTCGAGGTCGGTGATGCCGGTTTGCGCATCTACCATAAACAATATGACGGCCGCTTCATTGATAGCCACGCTCACCTGGGTCCGGATGGCGGATTCAAAAACGTCGTCGGAGCCGTGTACGAAGCCACCAGTATCGACAACGGTGAAACGTTTGCCGTTCCAGTCCGAGAAGCCGTATTTGCGGTCGCGGGTTACGCCGGAAAAATCATCGGTGATTGCGTCGCGCGCGCCGACAAGGCGGTTGTAAAGGGTGGATTTGCCGACATTAGGGCGGCCAACAATTGCTACTATATTTCCCATCGATTCGTTGTAACTTACAGGTTTAAATAAGGTGTCAGAATTTTATTAGCACTAATTCGCTGCAAAAGTAGAATTTTCGCCCGACAAAGCCTGTGCCGGCGGCTCCTGTTCCGCCAACAGCCTGAACATTCCGTTAAAGGAGGGGTTTAGTTTATCTCCTGCATCGTCTTCAAACCGCTTTTAACCTAGCCCAAACACTAAGAGACCAGGCCATGAATCACATCATTTATCGTGATCCTTACATCACGATTTTTCAGAGCGTTCTTTTTCAGACCAACTCCACCGTCATTAAAACTGACGAAGTGGTACTGGTTGTCGACCCTGCCTGGCTGCCCGACGAGGTGCTCGCCATCCGCCAATACGTCGACCTGATCCGTGAAGACCGCGCAGTTTTCCTCATTTTTACCCATTCCGACTACGATCATATCCTTGGATACCGGGCTTTCGATGCCGACAAGGTATTTATGACCGAAGCATTTGCCAACAACCCGGGCAAAGAAGACATCATCGAACAAATACTCGAATTCGACGAGAAGTACTACATTGAAAGGCCTTATCCGATCGAATATCCAAAAGGCGACTTCCTGGTGTTTCGCGATGGTGTGCATTACCGCCATGGCAATACCAAAATGACTTTTTACCTCGCCCCTGGCCATACGGCCGACAGTATGATGGTCGTGATCTGGCAGCTCGGGCTTTGTATTGCCGGCGATTATCTTTCCAATATCGAATTCCCCTTCATCTACCACAGTAGTGTGGAATACGAGCGCACCTTGGACAAAATGCCACGTATTCACGACCGTAACTGGTTTACGAGGCTCATTCCGGGGCACGGAGATCCGGCGCTCAACATCAACGACTGGCTGGGTCGCCGGACTGAAAGCCTGGCGTACATCTATGCGTTAAGGGAAAGTATAGCCACGGGTGTGCCGTTTGACGAAGATTCGTTGTGGACCCGATACCGTTACCCACGCCTGCAGCAGCAGTACCATACCAATAATGTGATGTTGATGCGCCGTGAATACGAGCAGGGCTTATGGACCTGGGATCCCGATGCGTTGAGCGACCTGCACTCGGCGGACCTGCCCGAACAGGGCTCGGAACTGGAAGAGGAGAACGATTAGTCGGCGGGTTTCAGGATTTCCCAGAGGTCTTCGTAGGGAATAATTTCCACGGCAAAGGTTTGTCCTGCCACGCGGGGACCTTCTGCGGCGAGCACTTCCAGTTCCTTGGCGATTTTGCGATCGGCCGGGCCGGGTCGGAAAGGCCGGTCGGAGAGCGCAAACAGAATTTTCATAAACGAGGCGCTGCGGCGGTTGAGGTCGTTGTTGAGGTAGCGGATTCGATATTTTTCAAGGGCCTCTACGGAGCGGCCGTATTCCTGGTGGTCACCAGTGGCAAGGCTGAACAACACGGGCAGCATGACGAGCGGGATGTTCATACCGAGTTTATCTTTGTCGAAAACCTTGATTTCGTTGGAGAATTTTCCGTATCGATAGGGGCCCACGATTTTTTCTA
>JADZFP010000189.1 GCA_020849825.1 Saprospiraceae bacterium | reverse complement strand
GGTTATAAAAGGGTTATTTCTGCTCACATTTCAGAGATTCTGCCGAGGCGAAAAACGGAGCCCGAGAGCAGAAATAACCCTTTTATAACCACCTCACCAATTCACCACCTCACCAATTCATCCCTCATAGTATTCCACCCGGAACGCTTCCAGCCAGTCGCCGCCGGCCGGGATCGTCACCAGGCCTTCGCCGTTGTGAAAGGCGTCGACGTTGCAGGTCATGGGTTCGAGGGCGATGCTTTCGCGATGGGGAGGGGTGAATACCTGGAAAAAAGGAAAGCTGGAGGCGCTGGCGACCACGGCAATTTTGCCTTTTTCACCGCTGAGGCCGAGTCGGTAAAGGGCGTTGGGATTGGCGGTTTTGAAACAATTATCGAGTCGCGTATCGGCGACGAGGGTGTCTTTCAAAAAAGCGGAGTAGGGTGTTTTTTGTCCGGTTGGGATCATTCTTTCATCAATTTCGACCCGGTCGGCGGCAGGCAGGTGCATCAGGTGCTCGTCGGCGCTGTTGCTCAGCCGGAAATAGGGGTGCCAGCCGAAGCCTGCCGGAATCGGTTTGCCGTGGTGGTTTTTGACCATAAATGACAAGCTGAAATCGCGCCGGTTCGAGATAGTAAAGGTCAGATCGAGGGTGCAGGGGAATGGATAACCCACTTGGTGCCCGCCGTAATCGAGCCGGCATTCCAGTTCGGCGCTTTCGGTTGTCAGTTCTATACGGACCACTTCGAAAGTTTCGGCGCGTGCAAACCCGTGGATAGCGTTGCCGGTATCGGCGTTGTTGATCGGGAAGGCATAGTCCTTTTCTTCCCAGCTGTATTTGCCGTCGCGCAGGCGGTTGGGGAAGGGAAAAAGGACGGCGCTTTTGCCCCATTTGCCCGCGGCAAGTTCCTCAGGGGTTTGATAGCCGTCGAGTATGTTTTGGTTGGAAAAATGCAGGTCGAGCAAGGTAGCGCCTTTTCCGGGCACCAGGCTGAACCCGTTTCCATTGGCAGGGTTGTGGATATTATACCGGCGCCAGGCGCCAAAAGGGACAATAGCGAGTTCGTACATAAAGAAACCGGCGGTTTGAATAATGCAGTAATGAACTGCGGCAGCAAATGTGGCGAAAACCCCGGCAAGCGCGACTTTTTTTAAAAAGAAAAAACGGGAGGCGATGCAGATCGCCTCCCGTCGGGGAAAAACCTGGCCGGCGCCATGCGGCTCCGGCCGGGTTAGGGTAAAAATTAGTGTTGCAGAACCACGCTGCGCTGGGTCATGTCGCCGTCGACAGAGATGCGCAGGAAGTAGGTGCCGTCGCTCAGGTCGCCGAGTTCAAGCGCCTGGCTGACGTTGCTGACGGTGCCGAGGTTCAGCGTTTGCAGCACCTGGCCGATCGTGTTCACCACGTCGATGCGTACTTCACCGGCTTGTACCAGTGAGAGGTTGAGCACCACCGTGTTGCGGGTCGGGTTCGGGCTGATCGTGAGGGCTTTGATCGAAGACGGATCGTCGACGCCCGTGGTTACGTCGAACGTCTGCGTGTAAGCATCGACACAGCCGCTGGGATCGGTAATGACAACCGAGTAAGCACCGCTGACCGTCAGGCCGCTGATGTCTTCCGTGCTGGCGGTGAAGCCGCCCGGGCCCGTCCAGCTGAACTGATACAGCGAAGGATCGCCGAGGAATTCGGCCAGACCACCCGATACCGTGATGTCGATGGAACTGCTGGTCACGTCGGCGTTGTCGATCGCCAGGTCATTGACCGGCGGCATGAGAGTAACGAGTTGGGATTCGCCTACGAAGAAGCAACCCGTGCTCGGGTCGACGTCGAATACGCTCGGGCCGTTGGACGGGTCGGTATCCGTGGCGCCGCCCAGTACCACCGGAGTGATGTAGTACGGACCATAGGTGAAGGGATCGTTGTCGTTGACGAGGCCTACGGCGAATACGTTTTGCAGAACGCCCGTGCCGCCGAGGAAGCTCGGAGCATCGGCCGGCCACTGGCCGGCGCTGATCGGAGCGGAGCTGAGTGCCCACAACATACCGTAAACCGGGCCTACGGTCGGGATGGCGAATTCATCCGTGTTGACGGAGATGATTGCGCCCAGGTTGGCCAGGTTGCACACGAAACCGTCGTTGGCAACGGTGTAAGTGCCCACGGCGCCGTTGTCGCAGGTAACGCTCGGCGTTTGCGTGATTTCGATGCAGAATTCGCCGGTTGCCAGGGTGCCCTGGAATTCAAAACCGTCGATCAGGATGTAGTAGTTCACGCCCGATTCCGTCTGGAGATCGAGGCCCGAACGCCAGTCGGGTTCGCCGGTGGTGAAGAGGTCGTCGTTGCAAGCCACCAGGGTAAGGTCGCCGCAGCCGGCGCCTTCGTAGATGGCCATCTGGGTATCGCCCGGGTCTTGCTGAGCGGTACCGATGTAGTTGGTGGCATTGCAGGGCACCGTTTCGATGTGGTAGTTGGCGCCGTCGCCGGTGAAGGTGTACCACATGGAGCCGTTGACAACATCGGTCGTGCCCGAAACTTCTTCGTTCCAGCAGGTTACGATCGGGTCGGTAGCAGCCGGTGTGGCGTTGGTGTTGTCATAAAGGCCGGTCACCTGGGGCACGTCCGGCGTCTGGCCGAAGTACTGGGTGATGTCGACGGCGTTGGCGCAGTCGTCTACGTCGTACACGATCGACGGCAGCGAGACGAATTCTACTTCGTCGACGTAAGCCAGGTACGTGTTGTTGTTTTCGGCGTAGTAGTCGATGGCGCCGAAGTCGGAGTCGTAGCCCCAGGCTTTTACCAGTGCGCCATTGACGAAGAATTTCGCCAGGTTGTTGTCGAGGTCAACGACCAGTTCGATCGGGAACCACACGTTTTGCGGGTAAGTACCAGCAGCCACGGGGGCCGGATCGGTTACGTCAACCACGCCGGTGGTACGGAAATACACCTGCAGGGCGAAGTTTTCAGTAGCAGCGCCCGGAGCGGTTTCGTCGGTCTGGATGTTGAAGTAAGCGGCTTTGCCCGTCGGGATGAAGTATTTCCATTTCAGGCTGTAGCGGCCGGTGCTGCGGTTGCCGAGTTGCAGCAACTGGTCGTCGCCGGCGGCGCCGTCGGGTTTTACTTTCATCGATTTGGTGCCGTTGGAGGCCTGCTCGGTCGATACCTCGGCGCTGACAATGTTGCTGGCGACGTCGTTGAGGTCCCACGGAATCCAGTGGGGCGACTGCGCGCTGATGTTGCCTACGGTGTACGATTCAAAGTCATCGCAGATGATTTTGTCCTGGTTATCGTTGCAGGACACCGGGCCGGCGACTTCGTACAATTCCAGGTCGTCGACTTTCCAGTGGTACTCCCAGTTGCCTTCCCAGCGGAACTGGATCCACACCTGAGCCTGGCCGTCGGCCTCGGGCAGCGGCAGGTCGATCTCGCCGTCGAAAATATTATCTGCCGGCAGGTCGGTGAGGATTTGGTAGTAGGTAAAGTCGGTACCGTTGGTGCTTACGCCCACGCGGGCGTTGTTGATACCGAAGTAGAAGTATTGGGTGTAAAACTTCAGGTGGACGTTGCTTTTGCCACTGCAGTTGGCCGGTACGCCTACACCCGTCAGGGTGACGTCGTGCGCATTGCCGTCGCCGTTTTCATCGGAGTTAAACAGAAAATAACCGGTGCTTGCGGTAGCGGAGCCCAGGCCGGGAACGGCCGGGTCCTGAAAACCTGCGAGCGGGTCGTTGGTCCAGGTCCAGACTTCGGCGCCCAGATTGGTGCCGCCGTTGACCCAGTTGGTGGTGGCAGAAGCCTGATTGGAGAAGGTTTCCGTCCAAAATGCCTGGGCAGAGGCGTTTTGGTAGCCGAGAGCCAGCAGGAAAGCCAGAGCCAAGCTTCTGATAGTCAGTGTTTTAGTCATGAGAACATCTTTTTGGTTAACAGTTTGAATCATGATTTGAGTGGCCAAAATTCCAAAAAAAGTATCGGTTAGGGAAATGAAGGCCGGATGCTTTTTTCCCAAATGCCGTATTTATACATTTTATGGTTAAATAATGGGGGGTAATACCGATCACTCGGTATCATCTTCGGTGCGGGTATTTTTGCGTTCCGGGTTGTCTTTGGCCGTTTGTTTTACCCGGAGGTTCATGTTGTAATTGACGCCCAGGCGGATTTGCCGGCCCGGCTGCGGGTTGTACAGCAGGTCGTCGGGCGTTCCGCTGGCATCGAGCCCTGCATATCGTTTGTTGAACAGGTTTTGCCCCTGAATATACACCAGAAAATGGTCGCTCAAATTGAATCGTATGGCGGCGTCCCAGGTGCGGAAAGCGGGGTTCCGGTCGATAATAACGGGGCGTTCGGCCGATTCCTGCCAGGTGACAGCCTTACTCAGCGCCGACTGCTGCCGGTTGGAGCTCAGCATCAGCTCGAAGCGGTTGGTGCGCCAGGAAGTCCTGAACTGAAACATCCACCGGGGCTGGTTGCGCACGTCGTCGGTCGAGGGGAATTCGGGGCCGAACCACTCTTTTCCTCTGCAATATTGCGCAAACATTTCCACCCGCCAGATCAGGTTGACCGTTTCTTTGGCCCCGCGTGAAATATCCAGGGCTGTTTCCCATCGCAAGATACCCTGCGTCCCCCATTGCATCATCGCCAAATCCGGCGCATTCGCAAAGCCATAACGCCAGGTGGGTATGATGCCAGCCTGTTGGGTGAAATACCCTTCGCGCAACAACTGCCGCGCTTCCTGATAAAAAAACAGGCCGTCGAACTGCAGACCGGTCATCCGGTACCTTACCCCCAGTTCCCCGCCATAGGTTTGCTCCGCGTTGCCGAAAAAGAAAGGGTCGCTGTGCCGGTAGACCTTATCGGTAAAGAGGGGCGAAATCAGGTAGGCGTTGTTGGATGCGTACAACGACGGCCGCCGGTAGCCCGAAGCAAAATTGGCGCGTACCGACCAACTGCTGTCGATGCGGTATTGCGCTCCCAAACGCGGCGCAGGCACTACCCCGTAATCGAACATCCAGTTGAGCAGGCCGCCGCCCACGACAAAAAGTCGTTTGCCTCGGTATTCCAACTGGGCGTACCCGGCCACATCCACGTCGCCGTCGGCAAATGGGTAGAAGGGCTTTACATCGGGCGGATTGGAACTGCCGTCAACCCGCACCTCCACCGGTACGCCGTAGTACGAATGCGCCGGCACGCCCTGGCTGAGCGTAATTTGCATACCAGTTTCCAGGTAAAAATTGGGGCGAATCGCGGCCGTCATCCGGGATTCGTAGCGAAGGTCGATGCCGTTGGCCGTGGTGTAGCGTTCATCGGAGGCCAACATGCGGTACAGGTCTTGCCGCAAGGCCTGTCGGGCAGAGTCGGAGGTCAGAAATGCCGCATTGACGTCGTAAACCGCGGCGCTCAGGCGGTCGTATACGTAGGTTGTGGTGGAAGTATTATCCAGTTTGTAGCGCAGAAAAGAGAATGTATTGTAGGTGGTCCGAATCTTTCTTTTGCGCTGAAAACCAAGTGAAAAGGTTTCCGTTCGTTCGGCCAGTCGGTTGGAGGGGTTGTACCAGCCCACGGCCAGCGGATTGAGCCCCAGCGCGCTGTGGTCGAAGCGGCCCATGCGGTGATAGGTGAGGTGAATGCCCCGCCAGGTCAGGTTGATGCCGAAAAGGCGGCTTTCGTGGGGTATCTGGGCAAGCTTTGCCTGGTGGCTGCCGGGCGTCGTGCCCCGATAATTGGGGTTGTTCAGGTAAAAGCTGGTATCGATCCCGTTGGTCAGATAATTGTCGACGTTGTACAAATTGGCGTCGTAAAACAAATCGGTATCGTCTCTGACGGTGCTGCTGCCGTACAAACTGAACCGGAAAATCCGTTTGTCACGACCGATTTTACCACCGAACATGAGGTCGAGGTTGTTGTAGCCAAACCTGCCGAACGACAAATCGGCCTGTGTATACACCGGGCGTTCCGTTTCTTTCAGAATGATATTGACCACGCCGGCGCAGGCCTCGTTGCCGTAAATGGACGATGCCGGGCCGTACATGATCTCAATGCGTTCGGCCTGACGGATGGGCAATTGCGAACCGATCGACATCCCGTTGGCCAGGGCGGATTTGACCGGTACGTCGTTGATCAGGATTTTGACGTACTGATTGCCGCTCATGCCGCGCATGAGGAAAGTCTCACCTTCCAGGGCGTTGCCCGGCTGCGACACCCGGATGCCCGGCGCTGCTTTCAGGACGTCGCCAAGGGTCACAAAACCGTAGCGAAGAATCTCGTCGGCCGTTATAACCCATACCATGTAAGGGAGCTGATCGACGTCTTCCGGAGAACGGGTGGCGGAAATAGCCTGCGTTTTTTGAAGGGTAGGGTCCCGGTCGAGGATGTTTTCCCTTCCCAATTGTTCCGGGCGAAGCAACATGGCACTGTCGGGTTGTGCCTGCAAGGCGGCGGCAACCAGTAAAAAAGACGACAATAAAAGGCGGGTTTTCAACACAGGAGATTTTGCCGGAAAAGTAAGGTTATTCTTCCTTTTCCTCTTCTTCCATGTGATCGGTGAGCCGTTGCACCAGTTTGAACTCGCTGAAAAACGTGCGCGCAATAACCCGTAAAACGGTGTACACCGGTATGCCGATGACCATGCCGACCACCCCGCCGATCTTGGCCGAAGCCAGCGTGACGATGAAAATTTCCAGTGGATGCGCTTTGATGCTTTTGGAAAAAATCAGCGGTCCGACGAAGTTGTTGTCGATAAACTGGGTGAGTAAAAAAGCCCCTGCAACCTTCCCGATCAGGGGCATCATGGCCGCCGCTTCATAGTCGAGGTGCGACGAAACGGTGATAAATATCCCGAAAACAGCGCCCAGGATCGGCCCTACGTAGGGTACAACGTTCAACAAGCCGCCGAATGCACCGATCAGCAAGGCGTTGTTGACGCCGAAAATCCACAGCAAAATGGTGCAAATCAGCACGAACGATACGACCTGCGTCAGCAGCCCGCGAAAATACCGCGTCAGCACTTCGCTCGATTCTTCCACGGCATGCCGCACCTTGGGCTCGAACTCGTCGGGTACCAGGGCATGCAGTATGTCGAGGAAAAGCCGGTTTTCCCGCAAAAAGAAGAAAAGAATAAAGGTGATCGAGAATATCGCTGCGACGATATTACCGGCCGTTGCCAAAAATACGCCCACGAAGTTGCCAACCAGGGCGGGTTTGAACGTATCGAGCAGAACAGCTTGAGTGCGTTCGGCCAGCGATTCCTGTGCGCCGAGCATGCCCAGCCGGTGCAATTCGGTGTCGAGCCAGGAAAACGGCCCTTTCCATTTTTCACCCACCGCCGTGTAATCGACGGTCGATAAAACCCGGGCCTGCTCCACCAGCGTGGGTACAAACATCATAATCACCCCGATAATCACCAGAAAAAAAGTCAGAATCGTCAGCAACGCTGCGCCGTTCATCCCGATCCGGAAACGCCCGATGCGCAGGCGTTTGAGGAAAAAAATCATCAGCGGTTTGCCCAGCATCGACAATACCCAGGCAATGAGCAAATAGGACAGGATGTCGGCAAAATAGTAGGCTACCGCGCCAAAACAGAGCAGGCCGGCCAGCCAGAGTAAATTGCGTTGCAGGGAAGTCATGGGCAGGATGTTTTTGCTGGTGGATCTTGGTTGGTGAATTGGTGAATTGGTTATAAAAAGGGTGAATCGGTGAACTGGTGAATTGGTTATAAAAAGGGTGAATCGGTGAACTGGTGAATTGGTTATAAAAAGGGTGAATCGGTGAACTGGTGAATTGGTTATAAAAGGGTTGTTTCTGCTCTCGGGGTGTATAGCGATTGTTTTGGGCCGCCCCGACCGGCTCGGCCGGCAAGTTACCGAAGCGCCAGGCATCCGGCTGGCGCGGCTGGCGCGGTGGCTTTGCCCCGTGCCGTTGTTCCCGCCGGCAAGTTACCGAAGCGCCAGGC
>JADZFP010000188.1 GCA_020849825.1 Saprospiraceae bacterium | reverse complement strand
TCCGTTTGCAGTACCCACCTCGCTTGGGCGGACATTTGATTTCAGAAACAACACATTAAAGTTTTTCACTAATCAATCCGCCTGCTCATGAAAAGTAATGAAAGTGCCCGCGCGCTCCATTGTCCCGGTATCCTGGTAGCCGAACAAATCATCATTGTCGACACCACCATGGTTTAAAATTCCATTCCGGACAAGAGAGATGTTACGACAAAATGTAAAAACAGCACTTCCCGGAGCGCTGATCTCCCCGCCCATTCGGGACGTAGAGATGGAAGTGGTGTTCGGTACGCCGAGTAAAAACTGCTCCGGCACCGGTATCTGTATGATAGCCGGCCGTTTTCCGCAGGGATATACGATTCCTTGTCCCCATGCTCCCGCCATAATCCATTGTGTTCCAAACCAGGAACTGGTGTTCCGCTTCCGCAAACACCGCTTGTGCGACAGGGCGGCACAGGCGTACTTCTCTGCCGGTTTTTTCCTGGTGGAAGAATCCTTCGCCCTCCCTCAAAGATTGATTCGACAGTGGGCCTTGCCCATCGACACGATACCACCCGGCCGCTACCTCCTGGAAGAATACTCCGGGGAGTGGCGGCTTTATTTTCCACTTCAAACTGCCCTTCAGCCATGAGCATTTTCATGAGGTTCCACCATACTTCTCAGGCTATACCGGCTGCCCTGACTCCCCTGAAGCGGGGGGTGGGGGCAGTTTGGTTTTGCCTGGTGAGATTAGTGGGGTACCGACTTTTTGCCTTGGGATTATCCAACCGATCTATATCGGAAGAATTTGATTTTGGGCGCTTTCGCTTTTTATCACCGGCAGATTGCCTCGCTCAACAAAAAAATAACACTAATTACTTCTCATGAAAAATTCATCTAATATGAAATTGTTCTACCAAAATATTATGCAGGCGCTGCTATGCCTGACTCTTTTCGGACTTGCCGCTGCAGGTTTGTTCGATAGAAGCCGAATCACAGAAAGCGGCTCGTACGCTTTTCCGGTTGATAGTTTGTTTGAATTCAGGGAAGTAGTCGTCTTAGTGTTGATTTTTTTCGGTTCACTTTTCATCGTGCGGCCATTTATTAGAACAATATTGCGACAGTTACAACGGGTTTATCCCTCGGTTGCGGACGCGGCGTCGCGGGTGTTCGTTTTGGCCGGGATTTTTATTCTGCCGGCCATCGGATATTCGCAACCGAACAATAGCTGTACCCCGGAGTGCAACATCCCGCAACCATTTTCCCAATGTTCCTTTACAATTCCAACCATTGCCCCTGCGCAAACGGTTACCGGTTATTGCGGCAACAGCACCTGGGCGTCGGTGGTTACCTGGAACCCCGACCCTCAGGATATTCAAAACGACGTCAAAATCGTCGGCTCTGGAACAATCACCATTCCGGCAAGTAACAACCTCATATTGAAAAGCGCCAAAACGATCCATTTGGTGGGCGTTTGTTTGATTATCGAGGCCGGTAATTTGCAATTCGATAATGACAACGCGAAGTTCGTCCTGGAAAATGGAGCCCTGATCCTGGAAGGAACGGTTGGATCCGGAAGTATACAACTCAGCAAAAATGGCAACGTTTTTTATTCCGACAACTCGCTTGTGCAGGTGGAAAACGGAAACATCCAGGTGGCCAGCGGCGCCGACAACCGGTTTATCTTTAATAACGGCACGCTCCGCACCTTTGGTGATTTCAACCAGGACGGCGACATTCCCGATCCTGCCAAAACAACCACCGTTTGTATATCGAATTCTGTGGTGGAAATCGGCGATGAGGGCGCTAACGGCAAATTTAACAGTACCACCAACCAGACTTCCTCGGCCAACTGGACCAACATCGGTGGCCAGCGCTATCTGGAGGATGTCTGTTTAAACGTCACGGAGAACTTTCAACTTCAAGGTGGCGGCGAGGATCGCATTGTGGATGTGTGCGCTGAAATCGGCGACCAGGACAATGGTTCCAATAATGGCCATCACTATGGGAATTTGGGCATATTGAGCAACGACGAAACGGGTAATTTCCAAAACGACGAGGGAACCAGCCACATCTATCACTCCAGTTTTATTGTGGCGCAAAATATCCAGTTCGGTACTGGTACTACAAAAGTATGCGATGTAGATTTTGCCAACCTCAACGGCAGCTTTCAGGTACAATCGGGGCATCTCCTCTCCGGCTGCGGCCTTTGCCTTTGGATTGTCAACGGCAATATACAAAGCGCGGCAAATTCGAACTGGACAGCCACGGTGTTCGGCCATATCCTGCAGATGTCTGGCGGTACTAATTTTCTTACGACCTCCTACGGAATGACGCTCTGGGAGAATGGTCAAAACCAATCGGGGCAAGTTCCCAACTGTTTTTCCTCTTGCTGTTCGGACAATCCTGCCTGTGATCTGAACATTCATAACGTAGTGGTTTCGCCTTGCAATTACAATACGGGTACAAATACCAGCGAAGCTACGCTCAGTTTCACGGTGAGCTGGTTGAACAGTCAGTGCGGTCAAAACCTGACGGTGACCGTAAAGAATTCCTTAAATCAAATCATTTTTACAGAGACGATCTCCTCTTGTGGAATAAACTCTAAAAATTACTCGATCACCATTCCGTCCGACGGTACCACTGGGTCGATTATGGCTTCCTTGGGAAATGATTGTATGACGTCGACGTCCTATATCGCCCCGCCGCCTTGTCCGCCGGGATTCATAGATTACGGCGATTTGCCTGATGGCACTGCCGGTACAGGCCCGGGCGACTACCAAACGTTTTCGGCCAACAACGGCGCCTGCCACACCATCGTGCCAAACCTTAAAATCGGGGCCACGGTGGATGCCGAAGCCGATGGACAGCCCAGCGCCTTGGCCGATGGCGACGGCGCCGACGAAGACGGCATTCCTTCTTTTCCTACATTCATCGTGGGCCAGGTGGCCAATGTCACGGTCAGCGTAATGAATATGACCGGCTCGGCTGCCACCCTGTATGGTTTCATTGATTGGAACAACGATGGGGATTTCCTTGACGCCAGCGAATCCACGACCGTAGCCGTACCCAATGGTACCAACGGTAATGTGACCCTCGTGTTCACCGTGCCTGGCAGCGCATTGAAAAACACCAACCTTGGCGCCCGGTTTCGACTGAGCACACAAGCCGGCCTGACTGCTGTGGGCTGTGCGCCGGATGGCGAAGTGGAAGATTATTTGGTGCAGGCAGTTTGCCCGACTATCTCCATTGCGGTTACACAAACCAATGTGTTGTGCTTCGGCGCTTCCACGGGCGCGATCGACATCACGGCGAGCGGCGGCACCCCGGCGTACAACTACGACTGGGCTGACATCGCCGGCACAAATAACGCGGAAGACCGCGCGGGCCTGTCCGCCGGCACGTACACCGTGACGGTAACGGACGCCAACGGCTGCACGACTTCCACCAGCGTGACGATCACGCAACCGGCCTCGGGCGTAACGGTCAGCGCAACCCAAACCAACGTGTTGTGCTTCGGCGCTTCCGCGGGAGCGATTGACATCACGGCGAGCGGCGGCACACCCGCGTACACCTATGACTGGGCCGACATTGCGGGCACAAATAATATGGAAGACCGCGCGGGGCTGCCCGCCGGCACGTACACCGTGACGGTAACGGACGCCAACGGCTGCACGACATCCACGAGCGTGACGATCACGCAACCGGCTTCGGGCGTAACGGTCAG
>JADZFP010000187.1 GCA_020849825.1 Saprospiraceae bacterium | reverse complement strand
TCCGGCGGTACACTGTGCACAGAAAAGCGCAGGAATTCATCAAATACGATGAATCGGCGATGTACAAACTGGTCAAAAACTGGAATAACGGCGAAGAATATATTCAGTCGGTCCGTCAGGAGATCGCCATTCAGGAACAACTGCTTCGGGAAGACCTTCGGTTTGCCAGCGAGATCGACGACAATGCCTGGGACGGCGACCTGCTTCGACAGGGCAGCCGGGAATAAGCCCCGTTTATTTCTCCTGCTGGAGCGTTTCAATAGTTTCCGCCGGCAGGTCCTTGATGTCGAGCAGCATCAAACCGTCGAGGCAATTGGAAAAATTGGGATCGACGTTGAAAGCGATGAACCGTGCATTTTGCTTCAGATACTGGCGCAACAAAACCGGCACGGGAAAATGCCGGGGTTCGGCATCTTCCACAAAATGTTCGAGCGCCTCGAAAGCCTGCATGTTTTCTGCCAGCAGGCGTGTATTGACCGACTTTGTCTTTGCCCGAAACGGCTTGCGCGGCTGCACAAACTGGGCCAGGTGGGTATCGAAAAAATGGCGTTTTACGTATTCGACGATCACGCCTTTCGACACCTCAGAATAGTATTTGCTGATGCTGACCGGCCCGATCAGGTAGCGGTATTGCGGATGCGCCAGCAAAAAGTGCAAAATACCTTTCCACAATAAAAACAGCGAAAGGCGATGGCGCTGGTAATCGGGTGTAACGTAGGTGCGACCCAATTCGACGGCATGTTGCAGCACCGGGAAAATCCCCGGTTCCATTTTAAACAGTGAATGGGTATAAAACCCGTTGATGCCGAAACGTTTGAATATCTGATCGCCCTGTCCGAGCCGGTACCCACCCACAATTTTTTGCGCCTCGCGGTCCCAGATGATCAGTTGCAGGTAATAAATATCGTGCTCGTCGAGATCGCGGCTTTTGCCGGTGCCTTCTCCAACCGATCGAAACGTCAGTTCCCGTAGCCTGCCGATTTCGAACATCGTATTGGGCAGTGCAGAAAACGGGGCCACCAACACGTCGAAGGGGCCGCGGGAGCAAATTTTGCATTCCGCGGGCAAGGCCAGGATATCGCTGGCGACGAGATCGGCCGGCGCCGGATCGGCCAGCGGCATTTCGCGCACACTGCTGCGCTTGGCGATGTGCTCGGGTTGAATCTGAAAACTGGAGCCCAGTGAAAAGATTTTTGCTTGCAGAAATTTACCCCACAAGCGGGTTTTGGATAATTGATCCATTTCGGCTTTGGTGATCGCGCTGCCCAGCCGAACGGAGATTTTTACCGGTTCGTGGGTAAACTGATAAGGCAGACCGGGAATGGCCCTGCGCAAAAAACCGCCTGGCAGGCGTTCGGCGCTGAGGTGCACCGGTATAATTGGAAGGCCCGCTTTGCGCAGTTGCTTGAGTATTTGAGGCCGGAGCAGGTTTTTGCCGAGGTCGCTGAGCGGATGATCGGAAAAATCGATCACCAGACCGACAGAGGCCCCTTTTTCAAGGATTCTGGTGATTTTTTTGGCAAAATTGAGCCGCAGCAATTGTGCTTCCAGGTCTTTGCCGGCCGGTTTGATGGCAACAGATTTCAGACTTTTGGGCAAAGGAGAAGGGTAGGGGTGCAATATTCGCGCCTGCTCGAACTTTTGACTCATCAGACCCAGCAAGACCCATTCGTCGAGGCCGGGCAGTAAACGGTTGCAAACGAAAACGGCGGGCGGCATTTTGGCCAGCAACCGACGGTCATAATCGTCGAGTACGAGCGTAACTCTTGCTTTGGAAAGCCTGTTCTGGGCCAGATTTTGCAGTTCGTTCATCGATTTTGGTCGTACTTCGGGAGCCAAGATTCTATTTCTGTGCGCTAGCTCGTGTTGGCTTCACGCATATTTTACCGAAACTTAACCTCAAACAAACATACTGTCTTTCCATATTTTCGCCGGTGTTTTGCGCGTTCTTGTGCGCTCAAAGCCGGTCGTTAAAATTCTGCTAAATCCGGTTCTGCCGGGCATGCCGCCCTGAAAACCGGCGTTCGTTTCTTGCTTTCGTCAAATCAACCTCGCACTCCCGAACTAAAATCCAATTTATCATGAACCTTCGGAAAGGCATTTTTTCCTTGCTGCTTTGCTGCCTCTTTGCCAGCATGGCGGTCGCACAACAAACCACTGTGTATACGGAAGCAACGGCTTCCTACAAACGCGGTGTCGATTTGTTCGATCAGGGCGTTTACGGCCTGGCGCAACTCGAATTCCAAAACGCCATCAACCTGTTGCGCCCCGTCAACGAACCCGAATGGCGCCCGCTGAAAACCGACGCCGAACTTTATTACGCCAAATGCGCCGTGCGACTGGACCAGCCGGAAGCGGAAAAACTTACGCTCGATATCCTGCGCAACCATGCGCCATCGCCGGTAGCCAGCCAGGCCGCACTCGAGATCGGCAACTATTATTTCAATGCAAAGGAATACGACAAAGCACTGACCTACTACGACATGGCGCCAGAAAGCGCGGGGCCAGCCGCCGACGAAATGCGCTTCAAAAGAGGCTACGCCTACTTTGTCACCAAAAAGTTCAGTCAGGCCAAATATGAGTTTTCCTCTCTGAAAGAAAACTCCCGAAGCGAATGGTTTTACCCCTCCAACTACTACTACGGCTGCTGCGCATTTTTTGAAAAAAAATACGACGAGGCCCTCAAGGCTTTTCAAAAATGCGAAGGGTCCGACAAATACAAATCCTATATCCCTTACTACGTCACGCAGATTTATGCCGCCAAAAAACAATACGACCAGGTAATCAGCTACGCTGAGCCGAAAGCAAAGACCGACGGCATTCGCAACCGCCCGGAAATGAATCAACTGGTCGGGCAGGCCTATTTCGAACGCGGCGATTACGCCAGCGCGCTTCCGTATCTCGAATATGCTGCCCAGAACGGCGCGCCGCTTCGCGCTTCCGACTACTACCAGCTGGGCTATGCGCAATACCAGACCGCCCATTACAAATCCGCCATTGAAAACTTCGAACAACTGAACAAACAGGACAGTTTGCTCGGCCAAAACGGTTTGTACCACCTGGGCGATTGTTACCTCAAAACCGGCAACAAATTCGCTGCCCGCAACGCTTTCGGCCAGGCCGCTACGCTGAACTTCGACAAATCGGTCAAGGAAGACGCCCTCTTCAACTACGCCAAACTCAGCTACGAACTCAAGTACGACCGCGACGCGCTCGACGCCCTGCAACGCATACAGCCCGGCTCCCGCTACTACGAAGACGCCCAACTGCTGATGAGCGATATTTTCCTCAATACCCGCGATTACGACCGCGCGATCTCTACCCTGGAAAGTATCAAAAACCGGCCAGCCAAACTGAACGAAACCTATCAACAGGTGTGCTACCTGCGGGGCCTGCAATTGTATCAAAACGGTCAGCGCAACGAAGCCCGCCAATATTTCAACCGCTCTCTCGACAATCCGATCGACAAACGCACCAGCACGCTTTGCTCCTACTGGCTGGGCGCTATCTCTAACGAAGAGGGTGAGTATGCAATCTCCAAACAACACATGGCCTCCTTCATCGGGAATGCCAAAAATTACAATGACCTGCCCGACGAAAGCAGCCTCTGGATGGGCCATTACGTGCAAGGATACAACCACCTGAAACTCAAAGACTACAACCTGGCGCAAGCCAATTTTAAAGCCTCGGTCGACGGGATTAAAAAGAACTACAACCGCATCCAATCCGATCAGGTCAAATCCGGTGTGCTGGGCGATGCCGTGCTCCGCCTGGGCGACTGCTATTTTAAAAAGAACCAGTACGGCGAAGCACTGACCCATTACAACGAAGCGGTCAACAAAAAATACGAGGGCTTCGAATATGCCTTGTATCAAAAAGCCATTATTCGCGGCTTGCAGGGCAGTCCGCTCGACAAAATTATCGACCTGGAGACGCTCGTCGATAAATACCCCAACGGCCGTTATACCGACGAGGCGTTGTTTCAAATCGGCGATACCTACCAGGAAATGGGCAAACTGACCGAAGCCATTCCGCCGCTGCGCCGTCTGGTTTCCGATTTCAGGGGAAAATCCAACCTGGTCAATCAAGCCTTGCTCAAACTGGGGCTTATTTCCTACAACCAGGGCAATACCCAGGCCGCGATCAATTATTACAAACAGGTTTTTGCCAACAATCCTGAAAATGACGAGGCAAAAGACGCTCTGGCAGCTCTTGAGGAGATCTATGTGAAAGACCTCAACCGCCCCGACGAATACTTTGCTTTCCTGGAAACCGTACCGGGATACAAAGTCGACAATGCGGAAAAGGAGCAAAAGACTTTTCAGGCCGCAGAAGCCCAATTCCAGAATGGCCGCTACCAGCAGGCCATCGAGGGATTCAGCAACTACCTGACCCGCTATCCGAACGGCCCGAATGCCACGGCTTCCTATTTTTACCGCGCCGAATCTTACGCATCCGATCCGGTGAAAAAATACCCGCAGGCCATCACGGATTATGCCGCCGTAGTCAACAAAGGCCCCGGCAAGTATTTCTCCAAATCGGCCGAAAAAGCCACCTTGCTGGCCTATTACGTAGAGAACGACTACCCGCGCGCCCTCGAAATGGGCCGCAAATGGGAAGAAGGCGCTGTAACCGACGCTTCCCGCACAGAGGCCCAGGTGATCGTAATGCGCGCCGCTTACGCTACCAAAAACACGGCTACAGTTAATGAATATGCGACCAAGGTCAGTAGTTCAAACAGCGCCTCTGCCGAACAATTGGCGACGGCCAACTTCTATCTCGGTAAAATGGCCTACGACCGCAACGACTATGCCCGCGCCATGCCATCGCTTTTGAAAGTAACGCAAACTTCTCAATCGGAACTGAGCGCAGAAGCCTGGCACCTGGTCGCCCAGATTCAATTCAAACAAAAACAGTACGCACAGGCCGAAGAAACCATTGGCAATGCCAACCAGGCCAGCGCAGGTTATGACGACTGGATCGCCCGAAACCTCATCCTCTTGTCCGACGTGTATTTCGAGCAAGGCGACAAAAACAGCGCCGCTGCCGCGCTTGAAGTCGTCATCGAAAACTACTCCGGAGAAGACGAATCGATCAAAAGCCTTGCCCGTCAGAAATACGACCGGCTGGGCGGCAATACGCCAAGGCCGCAAATAGACGGCTCAAAAGGCGTCGATCTGATCGACCCGGATGGAAACTGATCTGGTCCTTAGTTTACTGTTTTATTTTTCTAAAAAATTGAAAACCAATGTTGTTGCAATATAAAATATCCATTTCCGCCTTGCTGGTCGCGGCAATTTGTTTTCCGGCCTCGGCACAGGATCTTCCTGGCGAAAGCGTCAATATCATCAAGGATTTTGATGCGCGCCTGCTCGAATCGAACAAATTGAATGTGACGCCGACGCTTCCCGCGCTCGACACCAATACCCAGCGGCAAAACTACGTCATACCGCCCCGCCCCCTCAACGTCACTTACGATGCGCCCAAGCTGCGGCCTATCGGCATGAAATCGACGGGCAAAGAGGAATCCTACAATGGATACGCCAAACTCGGCGCCGGTATCCCGACCTCGTTTTTGGGCGAAGGCGGCTACTACTTTGGCAACGCGGAAAAATTTGACGGCCGAATCTGGGTGCGCCACCACAGCGCCAATTTCAAAGACCTTGAAAACCAGCGCTTTTTCAACAACGATGCCCGCTTGAACGCCAACCTTTATCTCGAGAACAACCTTGCAGTTGAAGGCAATATCGGATACAGTTACGACCGCGTGCATTACTACGGATACGATCACGATTCCCTTTCTTTCGATGCCAGCGGCGTGCGCCAGGATTTCAAAATCCTGGACCTGGGCGGCCGGGTGTACAATACGGAGCGCACGGAATCGGATTTCAGTTTTTCCGTAGCGCCGAGTTTTTACCTGCTCAATGACTTTTACTCCAATTCGGAAACCGGATTCGACCTGCGCCTGGGCGCAACGAAGTGGTTTAATGAAAAGCACCCCTTGAAAATGGTGATCCGGACGGATTTTACCAACCTGAACACCAACGACAAGGAAACGCTGAACAACATCTATTTGCAGCCTTCTTTCACCTTCCACGCCGACGTGGTTCGGTTGAAAGTGGGCGGCAACTTCGCCAGCAACCGCGATATTTTTTACGTTTTCCCCGATGTGGAACTGAACCTGCGCATCTTCGGCGACGGCTTGCAAATCTTCGGCGGCCTCGACGGCGACTTGCGCAAAAACAACTACCGCAAAACGGCAGAATACAACCCCTGGATTCAAATCCGCGAAAGCCGTATCCGCAATACGATCTGGCGCAACTACTTCGGCGGTATCCGCGGCGACCTCGGCTTCCTGAGTTATACCGCACAGGCAGGTTACAGCACTGCCGACAACCTGGCGCTGCACCAGGCTACATTTACTTCCTCCGGCCTCACTCAGTTTGGACTGGTGTACGACACGGCTCAGATCTTTAATATTCAGGGTACGTTGAAACTGCAGCCCACAAAAGAACTGACGATCCTGGGCACGCTGAGCCAGAATATTTATACCCTCGAAAGAGAAACCAGCGCATGGGGGCTGCCCGAACTGGAAGGCAATTTCAGCGCAATTTATACTTTGCTCGATGGCCGGGCCAGCTTGCGCGCCAATGCTTATGTTGCTGACCGCATAGCCTTCCGCAACGACGAAGGCCGCATACTCAGCGGACAAGGCTTGTTCGATATCGGCGTGGGAGGCTCGTACTATTTCACCGACAACATCGGCGTGTTTCTCGACATCAACAACATGCTGAACAACAAACGGGAACGCTGGCTCAACTATCCCATGTACGGTTTGAACGTGCTGGGAGGGATTACGGCGAGGTTCTGAGTGGTTTCATTAAGGGCTGTCTAACTCTTCTGAGTAAAAAAAAGAGGATGTCTCTCAAGTCGGGCCGACCCAAGATCGTAGAATTACTATTTCACGCAAAGTCGCAAAGCGCGCAAAGGATTTGCTCCTTGGCGGCCTTGGCGGCCTTTGCGTGAAACTTTATTCGCCAGGGTTCCTGTGTGCACAGTCTTGTGAGACAGACTCTTTGCATAAGTTGGGTTCAGTGGGTAAAGGCAGGGGAACAGTCTGTTTTAATAATATTTTGCCTTATAAGAGATTCTTTAAGCCGATTTACAAACTTTTGAAACGACTTGAAACGATAGATTTTTTTCAGAGAAATACCTTTAGCCAAAGCCGCATCCAGATCATCCAATTCAACTGGAACTCGTCTGCCTTCATTTGCCCGGAGTAACAATTCAGCGAGTACTTCTTTTGAAGCACCTTTTTCTTCCAAGTGTTTGCTGCCCATATTCAGGCCAAGCAATTCATCGCTCATATCAATTCCAATAGCATTACGCAACGCATCACCGTCGGAGAGTTTCCAGTTTTCGATTTTAACAACGGGTATTACAGGCACAAGTTCTTTGCAATAATTTTCCCGAGGTTCAACTTTTTGTAATGCTGCCAATGCAGGAGAAATTTTATGCGGAATCACTTTTTGGTTTTCATCAGTAGCGTCGGCATCAGAATGTACAAACAAAAGGTGAAAGCCCCCTGCTTGAGCAGATAAGTCCAATACCTGCTCCACAAACCCCGTTGAACTCCGGTCTGGATGCAATGCTATTGGTTCAAGTATATCCCATTCACCTTCGGCACATTCAAGCATGATTTCTACGAGCGCGCGCTGTATCAGCACGGGCAAAAAACGCTTGTCCGAAATACCTTCACCCCAATACGCGCTGACTAAACAGTTCATGGTTCGTTGGCAAGAGAGGATTCAAATTCAAAGCGGACTGATTCGAGATAATTGACCAATTCCGCCTTGCCGATGCTACGTCTGACTTGGCGGATTTTGGGGTCAAAATTGATTTTTGCTTGTGGGTTTTCATCCAATTCCACTTCTTGCAGGCGCGTATGCTGTGTTTTTTTTCCATCTTGGATGTGTGTGACCAAGCGGGCAAAAAATATACTGCCGAATTTTTCGATGCCCTTCATTTTATAGACCTCAGCAACTAACCCCGGAGAATGCGTATTGATAAGGACTTGACGAGCTGGAAAAGGCGCCTTTTCCTCTCTCACAAAATCGGTTGTCAATCCACGCAACAAGTCCAGAACCTGAGAGATTCTTGTAGGGTTTACACCGTTTTCCGGTTCCTCAAAACAAAGTACGCCACGGTGCTGTTCATCATGCTTCAAAGCGCAAAGTGCCAAAAGCCGCAACGTACCTTCTGACAATACCTGCGAACTGAACACTCGACCATCATCCATCTTAGCTTTGATAACATATTTTTTTTCGATTTCATCTTCTACCACGTCCATGCTGACGATGCCGGGAATGAGGTTGGCCATTTCCCGTGATATATTTTTTAAATTCATCGGATCGCCATTTTTGATGCGAAAAAGTGCGCCTGCCAAACCAGAACCATCAGCTCCCATGAATTCACGAGCAGTGAATTTTGCTGCTGGTTTGCGCAATTCAATCGGGTTTAGTTGCAGAAAATGCCAATTTTCCATCTCCTTTTTAACCGCGAGTGCGTGTGGGAAATCTGTATTTGTCACGCTGCTTAGCATCGTGCTTTCCAAATCTGCCGCAGGACGAGGCCTGCCGCTGCTGCCCTTGTCTTGATGCAAATAAATGGTCGATACTCCGCTTTCTTCTTTCGTACTTATGAATGGAGCACGCCCACCCGTGAGTTGCACTTGCCATGAATGGTTGTGCAAACCAACATATCGACGGTACCAGTCGTCTTCACTACGCCGGATAACACTCAATTCCTCTTTCGAAACAAACAGACGTTCCACGCCATGTTTGTCCGCTCTTCGGACGATATCCAACGAGTAACGAAGACGTGTGTATTTCAAATCTGCCAGTCCACCCCATGCATCCCTAACCTCTCGGTCGAGCAACAGTTCTACTGCAAAATGCATTTCGCTCTCGATTGTGCCATCACCATTTTGACTGAACAACTCGTACGCATCACCACGCAGATTGTCGAAAGCTTCAACTATTTTCACTTGCGAAAGTCGGGAAAGCAACTGTATAGCATCAAACAAATTGCTTTTACCTGCTGCATTCAAACCAGCCACAACTACGAAGGGAGACAATCCGACCTCAAAATCCTTAAACGATTTAAAACCTGATATTTCAATTTTCGTTATCATTATTCAGACATTGAGATGTAAAGTTACCACTCTTACACCACCCGTACCAAATACTTATTCTTCTTCCCGTTCTCTACCATCAAAAACGCGCCGTGCAGCAGGTCGCCGGCAACGACGTTGGCGTCCAGTGCGCTGATTTTGTGCTTGTTGACCGAAATGGCGTTGTTCTGGATCGCCTTTTTGGCTTCGCTGCGGCTGCTGAGGATACCCGTGTGCTCGGAGAGGAAATCGAGGATGTTCACCCCGCTTTCCAGCAAACTCTTGGCAACGGCAGGCGAGGGAATTTCCTCCGCAACCTGCAGCAACGTATCGGCGTCGAGGCGGGCCAGGGTATCGGGGCCGGCTTTCGGATCGAAGAGCAACTCTGAAACCGCCAGTACGGACTGGAATGCCTCCTGGCCGTGAATGCGGATGGTCAGCTCTTCGGCAAAGATGCGTTTGAGCGATGTCGGGCTTTCGCTGGCCTCCAGCGCCTCGATTTCTTCCCGGCTTTTCAGCGAGAAATAGCGCATGAATTTGGGCAAATCGCGGTCGTCGGCATTGATCCAGAACTGGTAGAAGCGGTAGGGTGTGGTGAGTTTCGGATCGAGCCAGATATTGCCGGACGTGCTTTTGCCGAATTTGGTGCCATCGGCTTTGGTCAGCAGCGGGGTCGTAACAGCGTATACTTTTGCGTCGTCGATCTTCCGCGCCAGTTCGACGCCGGAGGTGATGTTGCCGTATTGGTCGCTTCCGCCCATCTGGAGGCTGACGCCGTGTTCGCGGTTCAGCAATACGAAGTCGTAGCCCTGAATCAGCTGGTAACTGAATTCGGTGAAGGAAATCCCGGATTCCGATTCAATACGGCGCTTTACACTTTCCTTGGAGATCATGTAATTGACCGTCAGGTACTTACCAACATCGCGCAGAAAAGCCAACACGTTCATATCCTTGTAAAAATCAAGGTTATTGACCATGATCGCGTGGTTGGGCAAAGCCGGGTCGAAATTGAGCAAAGCTTTCATTTGCTCCACCTGATGCGCCGTATTGCGGTCGAGTTCGTCGTAGCTTTTCAGTTCGCGCTCCGCATCTTTTCCCGAGGGATCGCCGATACGTCCTGTGGCGCCGCCCATCAATACGACCGGCTGGTGCCCGGCCCTTTGCAGGAAAGTCAGCAGCATGATCTGGACGTAGTTGCCGATGGTCAGAGAGGGGGCGGTAGGATCGAAACCGATATAGCCGCGCACCGGAATATTGTTTTGCAGGTGCTCTTCCACGCCCGGTGTGATGTCGTGAATCAGGCCGCGCCAGCGGAGTTCTTCGAGAAAGTTATGCATGATGTAGCGGGTAGTCTGGATGTTCGTATTGCTTGGGTAGAATTTTGTTTGGCACGAAAAAGTTTCCGCGGGGAGCGGCAAAATTAAAACAGGAATGTTGGTGCAAAAGGATTTCTCGTATTCTTTACAGTCAAAATGCCGCTTACCTTTGCCCATTCACCGTTCAGACTACAACCTTTCGTTTGAATCTTCCGCTTTTTCTCGCACGACGCATTGCCATGTCCAGCGGCCGGAATTTTTCCCGGCTGATTATCCGTATTGCCATCGTGGCCGTGTCGTTGAGCGTAGCCGTGATGATCGTTTCGACGGCACTGATCGCGGGCTTTAAAAGCGAAATCAGCCGAAAGATCTTTGAGTTCTGGGGGCATATCCATATTTCGGATACCGGATACTCCCTATCCTTCGAGCCACGCCCGATCGCAAGGGATCAGGTTTTTTACCCGGCACTCGACACGATCACGGATTTGCCCGGCGGCCTGCTGCGCGAATTGAAAACTGATGAGGTTTGCCCCGATTTGCCGCGCACCCATACTTACGGTGGCGTCCGGCACATCCAGGTTTTTGCCCACAAACCCGGCATTATCCGCACAAAAACGGAAATGGAAGGGATTCTGCTCAAAGGCGTGGGGCCCGATTTCGACTGGCAAAACCTGCGCCCGTACCTGCTGGAAGGCGAGCCGATCACCTGGAACGACTCGGCGCCGTCGAGGGAGATTATCATCAGCCGCCAAACTGCCGACCGACTGCAGGTAGGGGTGGGCGACAAGTTTATCGTCTATTTTGTAAAAGAAGGCGAACAACTGAAACGCCTTTTCCAGATCAAAGGCATTTACAAAACCGGCCTCGAAGAATACGACCGCAAGTTCGCTCTTTGCGACCTCCGGCACGTTCAGAACCTGCTGGGCTGGCAGGAAAACGAAGTCGCCGGCTTTGAGGTTTGGCTCGACGACATCCGCGACATGGATGCCTACAACTGCTACATTTACAGCGAAGTACTGCCCGACGACCTGCTCAGCGTGAGTATCCGCGACAAGTTCCCGGCTATTTTCGAGTGGCTTCAATTGCAGGATTACAACGAGATCGTCATCCTGACACTCATGCTCGCCGTTGCCATTATCAATATGATCACGGCGTTGCTGGTACTGGTGCTCGAACGCACCACCATGATCGGCATCCTGAAAGCCCTGGGGGAAACGAACGGCCGCATCCGGCAAATCTTTTTGTACCACGCTGCGGTTATCACGCTCACCGGGATGTTCTGGGGCAACCTGATCGGACTCGGGTTTTGCTATTTGCAGGACAAGTTTCACTTCATCCGCCTCAACGAAGCCGATTATTACCTGGCTTACGCCCCGGTAAAAGTGCAATGGCTCTCCGTGATTGGCGTCAATATCGGCACGCTTGCGATCACACTCGTCTTTTTGCTGATTCCTTCCCTCGTCGTTTCACGCATTGCGCCGGTACGCGCTATTCAGTTCAAATGATCGAACGATGGAGCCGTTTGATTCGAAAGAACCCGAGGCACGGCGTATTTACCACTACCCATCCTCTGTGGCTTTTGTCGGAACGCCTTTTGCAGCTGGCCGATTGTTTTTACATCCCGGAAGTACTGATATGGCTTAATAACCAGGTCAAGCGCAACACCCGAGGATTGAGTAAAGAGGAAACAAAGCTTGCTCAGGCAATATTCGGCTCCGCTATCGATTATGCACAGGTCCGTCTGGATGAAAAGGCGCAACTGGGTTGCCGCTCCGGGCATTTTGCTTACGTAGGTTTTCAGGTAATCAACAGCTGGGGGGTATTATCCGACTCCCATTTTATCCATGAAATGGTGCACGTCTGGCAGTATCAACGCCACGGAGCAGGTTATATCGCCTGCGCTTTGTGGGCACAACGCACGCCGCAGGGCTACAATTACGGCGGAATATCCGCCATCCGAGCCGCAGCAGAGAATAAGCTTGGACTGGAATCATTCAATTATGAGCAGCAAGGCGATATCGTGGCCGATTATTTCCGCCTGCAGAAGGGTGAAAAACCGCGCTGGTGCGAGCCAAACCCCGAATACATACGTGATTTCCAGAAGGTGATACGACGAAGCATCCCGCAATAAAAAACGGGGCCTCCGAAAATTGATCCGGGCCCCGTCAAACTGCTGAATGTATTTTGCTTATGCGGAATAATTGACTGGCAAACCCTCGCTTTCCCAGGCAGAAAAACCGCCTTCCACCAAAGCGACGTGCTCGTAACCGTGTTCAGCCAGGAAATAAGCGGCATCGCGACCGGTATTGCCATAACGAGACAACAGGATCACCGTGCGATTGGTCGGGATTTCGGTCAGGCGATCGCCCAGCTCGCTGAGCGGAACCCGATATAATTCTTTTACGGCCAATGATTTGT